>NZ_SOHB01000005.1:0-120766 GCF_004403055.1 Cryobacterium sp. TMT1-19 | reverse complement strand
CCAGCAGGTCGAGCAGGGCAGACTGGTCTAGAGCCATCGTGTGGTGTCCTTTGTGAGTTGCTTTAGTCGGTACTCACTGACCATCCCACGGTGGCTCTTTACATTGACGAAGCAACGCTCAAGAGCGGGAAACCACACCACTCACGGGGACGTAACCACCCTGTCAGCGGATTCACTCACCACATCCAGGGAGTGCCTTCTCTACACTCGTCATTCGATCGTCCGGGACCGCACCAAGACCACCGCCGAGACGAAGCCGCGTTTCCCCCGGGACGGTGCCGGCGACCATTTGCTACTCGAACAGGTAGCCGCCGGTGACGCACTCGCCTTCGGCTCCTTGTATGACGCCTCCGTCACCGAAACCTGTGCAATCTGCATGTACAAGTTTGCAGTGCCGTCGTCGGCCGACACAGCCATGGTCAGAATATGGATCTTCCTATGGAGCCACGCCGCCGCACTCAACGAACTGGCGGGTACAACAAAATCCATCGTGCTGTGTCCACTGCCTGAGCCGTCACCTCGCAGCGCCGCAGAAGCCTCCGTCAGCTGATTACCCGTAAGATCCGCTAGGTCAGCTCGTCCTCATAAGACCAACAAAACGCGCGGCAAAACGATACGCGCAATGTTGGTAGCGGCAACGAATTTACGAGCCACCCCTACCTACGCGCCAGCGTTGACGGGTCGGAGGCGCTCCCAGGCACACCAGTACAGTTCTGCCTGCGTGCCCAGTGCGCGATCAAGGCCGTCTAGCGTCATGAAACATAGTCAAATAAGCGTCCTCCGCCCTACTCCTTCTGATTAGGAACGCCAGTTATCGCAGGTTACGGTGCCAGACCAAGTTGTTGGAGCATGCCCTGTTCGTCGCTGCTACCCCAACGCTCGACAAGTTTCCCGTTCTCGAACCGGCTGATTTGCATGCCACGAACAGACATCGTTTTCCCGCTAGCCGGGTGGCCCATGAGAGGGCCCTGGTGGGTGCCGGTGAGAGTGTACGCGAATGCGACGTCGGTGTCGTTTGCGACGAGGCGCTCGACTTCAATGTGCAGGTCGGGGAAAGCGGCAATCATCTCGCCGAAGAACGCTTTGTAGCCTGCGTGTCCCGGGCCCTGGCCAGGGGCCGGGTCGTTGTCGACTGCGTCTTCGGCCACGAGGTCATTGAGAAGGTCGAGTTCTCCGCTGTTCACGGCGTCACCAAACTTCTGCTGTGCAGCGATATTCACTTCTTGACTCATGTGTTCGCTCTCTTCCTAAAAATTACCATGGGTGGGTTTGTATGTGCCACGAGGTGACCATACCGCCGTTGACGTTCAACGTTGAGAGTCGTGAACGAATTTGAGCATGAATCCGATGCCGATGAGGACGGCCTGCGTCGCAATTCCTGACAGTGTCGTTGTCTCGACGACGGCCGAGAGCACAGCGGTGCGAACCGTCGCCTCGACGCCGTTGAAGGCGAAGGATCGGGCAAATCGGATACATCCGGATGCGGCAGGTCCTCGGAGGTCTCGGAAGTCGAATCGCTCTTGGAGGAGGAAATTGCCGACGATTGTGACGGCTGCAGAGATGATTGCAGCAGCGATGTACCACACGCCGAGAGCCTGCAGTCCTGCCATGATGAGCAGGTTCGTTACCGCGCCAGCTGCGCCGATGGCGACGAAGCCGGAAAGGTGACCGAATCGGAGTGCGGCAAGTTGCGTGACGAAGCGGACCCCTTGCTGGAAGTCGGCTCTGGATACACCGGCTTGTCGTTCGTCGAAAACGAACGGTTCCTCCACCACGGTGACCGTATTCCGGGCCAGAATCTCGAGCAGTATTTTGACTCCTCGTGGCTGCAACGCTGCTATATCTATGGTGGCGCGGCGTACGGCGAAAAAGCCTGTCATCGGGTCGGTGCAGTTCTGCAGCCTGACGGGGAGCATTGCGCGTGCCAGGAGGTTTGCTGCGGTGGAGACGATATGGCGGGATGCGCCTGCGAGCCCGCCGGATGAACCGTCGTCAAGGTTCCGGGAGGCGACAACCACATCTTCGTGTTCGCTAGCGGTTGCGGCTAGCAGAATCGGAATCATCTCGGGAGGGTGCCGCAGATCGCCGTCCATCACGATGCACCACTTCCCGCCGCTGGCGGCAATGCCCTCGAGGACCGCGCCCGCTAAGCCGCCGGTGGGTGTACTTCGGTGGATGATGCGGACGGGGAGGCGGGCGGTGTTGCCGACGTGAACTATTACCTGCGGTGTGTCGTCCGAAGAGACGAAGATGATTTCCGCGTCGTAATTGGTTGTGGCGTCACTAATCCGTGCGGCGAGCTCGGCGATGCTCGGTGCCACATTGTAGGTGGGTATCACGATCGAAACGGCCATCAGCGGGTCATTCCTTTCCTGTCCGGGGCGAGGCGAGCGTTCTTGTTCGCCACTGGCGGGAGGCGAGGTAGAGCCGGTGGGCGGTGATGATTATCGCGAGCTACGCCAGTCCGACGTGGTCTTGCCCGCCCCGTTGTGCCCGAGCAACCCGAATACTTCTCCCATCGGCACCTCGAGAGCGAGGTCGGCTAACGCCGCCGGGAACCGAAGGACCGCAACAGGCCCCTGATAGTTATTGCCATCTTTGTCATAAAACTGACGCTATTGACACCACCGTGAGAAGAAAGTGAGAGAGCCAACGCTCACCGAGAGAGCCATCGACGCCCGTGTCAAGGGCGGGCTCCCCAGCGGTCGGCTCGACAAACGCCAAGCAGCACCGGGTGGGACACACTCGAGTCGGTACAACTGGTGGACCCCATCTCGGTTCACAGCAATAACCGCCAAGGCCGACGAGGAAGTGGGTGATAGTCGGTTGGAATGCGATTGGAGTTGGAATACTTTGCTGCGACGAACGCTAAGACGCTCGTGGTTTTCGTCACGGGGGGCGTGAATGATGACTGAATGGTGGCAGTTCGCGCTAGCGCCCTGGGAAGCCTCGCACTCTTCTGGCTCGCGCTCGTGCTTTTCCTCTGGATTGAATCCACGCGTCACCTAAGAGGTGCATCGCTCAAGGACTTGTTGCGGCTCGTGCCCGATACTTCGCATCTCCTTCGGCGGCTCGCGAGCGATCATTCAGTGTCCATGGGCGTGCGAATATGGCTCCACATTCTTCTCTTTCACCTTCTATTTCCCATTGATGTGATCCCTGACTTCATCCCGGTTCTGGGATATGCTAACGGCGCCCTTATTGTCGCGATCGCGCTGCAGTTCGCGACCCAACAAGCAGGTAGCGTCGCGATCAAACGCCACTGGCCTAATGCGCCGGAAGGACTAGCCGCGGTACTGCGACTAGCTGGCCTGCACCAATGGGAGGCATCTGATCATCATGGGGTTTGAGGCGCCGAAGGTACGATGCATCCGCACCGATAGTTGCGCTGGACAGTTTGTTGGACATTACCTATGTCCTCGTCCATGGTCGAACGATGACGACTTGCCAGTGAATATTGGGAGGAAGATCTATCAGTAGTAGCGGGCAAGACGACGGTGGGACCAACGAGAAAAAATTCCTATCGACGGGAGCGCGCGTCCGTGCTGGCTTCCACGGGGGCCGCTCCGTGTCCCTCGACGCTGTGCGCGTGTTCGCAATGCTCGCAATCGTGGCCGGCCACATCTGGGTAGACGGTCCAGCACGACCATTTCTTTACAGTTGGCATGTACCGATCTTTTTTTTGCTCTCCGGTTATCTCTGGAAGGTCGGTCGGTCGTTTAACCGGGAGGTTAGGAACCGGGTCAGGTCCCTCCTCATCCCTTACGCGGTCTGGCTCGTGCTGCTTGGAACGGTCACCTTAGGGACCGAAAGTGTGGAGGGCGGCTTCGATCCGATCAGGCTCGCGCACCTTCTCTGGGGCGGCCAGTTCGCGACCGGTGGGCCCTTTTGGGCGATGTGGTTTGTGACAGCGTTGTTCTTCGCCGCTGTCATCTACTGGCCTGTGTCACGGTTGCCGTTACCCGGGCAGTGGGCCATCGCCGCGATACTTTTCATCGCGGCGGCGTACATCCCGGGACATCCTGCACGATTCCTGCCGTTGAGCCTGGGGCTCGCCCTCGCGTGCATCGTCTTCATCGTTGCCGGGCGTTCGATGCGGCGGGCCCGGGGCATGGTGCGGCACCCGATTGTCACTGGTGTCGTGTTGCTTGCGGTTTCCTTTACCCTCATCGTTCTGGGATGGTCGCAGCCGCTTGATTTGAAGCGGCTCGATGTGGGTACCCCGGTCGTGAGCATAGTGGTGGCCGTCGCACTTTCCTTCGGCTTCATTCTCATTACAGAGGGTTTGCTGGGCGGCGATTCTGTTGGGGAGGATGCCAAACAAGGTGTCAGACGAAAGAGCCGAGTCGACGGCATTGGCCAGCTCTCGCGAGTGGTCACTCAACTTGCCCAGGCGTCATTAACGGTGCTCTTTATCCACCCTGCGGTGATCACAGGCCTCTACTCATTGGGTCTACCGAAACCCGTGGTCTACCTGCTCACGATCGGAATCGCTTGGCCGGTGGGACTGCTGTTGCTGCGCCTCCCCCACAGCCGCGCTATCACCGGCCTCAAGCCAGCACACTGACCAGAGGTGAATGGCGTAAACATGCGAGCTCGGAACGCTGCGCCGCGGACGCCGCAACGACTTTCAATCCGAGTGCCGAACTGAACGTAAAACCTCGAAGCCGAACCGTTCCATATCCTTGGAAGTGGAACGCCTCCTACGGCGGAGTTTAGAATTTCGACACGCCGTGGAAATTCGTTCCAAAAGTTAGGTTCGAAAATGTGTTTCGTTTCTCTCGTACAAAACCGACTTCCGGTACGGTCGCTGTGGATATTGGCTACGCTCGCGTCTCGACTGCCAAGCAGCCCTCGACCGGCAGCTCGACGCGCTCGGCGCCGTCGGGATCCCCGCCGATCAGGTCTACGTCGACAAGAAATCAGGCTCGACGACAAACCGACCGGGGCTAACGGAGGCTCTCAAAGTCGCTCGATACGGCGATGTAATCGTGGTGCACACCCTGGACCGTCTCGGCCGAACTGTTCGAGACACGCTAAACATGATCCACGACCTGCGCGAACGTGGCGTCGGGGTACGAAACCTAGCCGATCCGATTCGGGTCGACTCCGCCAATCCGGTTGATCCGATGTCGCAGCTAGCCGTAGTCATGCTCGCCTTATTTGGACAGATGGAGCGCATCTATTCGCTCGAACGTGCCGCCCATGCCCGTGCAGTTGCGATGAGCAAGGGCCGGCGCATCGGGCGCCCCAGCGTCGTGGATCCCACAAAATTCGCCTACGCTGATCACCTGCGCAACGCGGGGCACACAATCCCCGACATTGTTTCTAAGACCGGCATCACGAAATCGGGCCTGTACCGCATTCTGCCTCCACGACGGCCTGAGCCTACTCCAGGTGCAGACGAGTAGAACGCAAGATCGACGAACCTGATGCAAAAGATTTGCCCATGATCCCGAATGAAATAGCCGACGCCTTTAGCAAAATCGGCGTTCCCGTGCTCGTCGCTCTCATCACGACTCTCGTCGTAGAGTACTTTGCTAAGCCCGATTGGAGGCCAGAAAATCACGGCTCATCCGTGATCGCCAGCAGATCGATGAGGTCATCTTCGCATTTCAGAAGGCAGCGATGCTCGCTCCGGCATTGCTTCCCGACGAATACATAACTCATCACCCAAACACGAGCGCGGTGAAACGTCGCCAAATTGAAAGGCTCGCGCCAGCGGTCGACGCGCTTTTCGACGCGACAGCGCGGGTGCCCTCGTAATTCATAGCCAGACATTCCTGGCAGGTGGGAGCGGCGAGCTTCTTCGTGGCCTACTTTGCTGGCTTAGTTTGGTCAGAGCTGGAGTCTGAACGGCCCAACGGCGATCACCTCCGCGCAGCTGGAAGTGACATCAGCGAGTTCGACGCGTATTTCGCGGCACACGCGAGTTCTGTGGAGTTTGGAGATAAATGACCGCGCCCTGTGAAGCTCGATGTCGCATTACCGGGCTTCGAGTCGTCTTACATCTCATGTGTTTCGACACACTGAGGTTACGAGACACCCCACACATGAATCTGACTGCAATTGGCGAATTGGGCGGTGCCTAGTGTCTCAAGGCTTACCGGACGCAATCTCACCGCTGCCCTCATCACCTTGGTGAGCAGCAAAGCTGCCGCGTCATGACCGCATCACCAGCCCTAACGGCGTGTGATTTCCGACCCCCGTTGTTGCTACCGCTCCGTGTCACCCGATGGGTAGGCTCGGCTCATGACCTCTGGAGCGGTAGTCAACGCGTCGTCGCTCGGCAATGCCGTGCGGTTCGTCGACGTGCCCACCTCGCTGCCAATGAAGATCGGGATCTGGGGCCTTGCAATCATCGCGATCGGGTTCATCGCCGTGGTCCCCAGCGACCTGTTGGTTAGCGCAGATGGCCAGTTCGCCGATCGAATGTCGTTCCAACAAACAGGCCGGATCGGGCTGGTGGGGCTTGGAGTGCTTGTCGCCCTGATTTTCTTGGGCACCGCCGTATTCCAGCGCGCCAAGTTGCGAGCGGCAAAGGCGGTTCGACCCGACGCCTTTGTCTTCATGACGCAGCGCACCCCGGCACTCATCGACGCCCTGAAGACGATTGGGACCGACCGACCGCGACTGCGCCAGCACTTCGTGGTCACGCTCGGACCGAAAGGAATCGAGCTTTGGGGCCGCGGACGAACCGATGTCCCTCGAATGGCCCTGCCCTGGAACGACATTGATTACGCCCATCCCGGCCGACACACGGTCGAAATAGGAAATATCAGCGTCGCGGTTCTGGCCCTCCGCATTTTTCAGACTGTCGATGGGCGCCGGCTAGATCTACCGTTTCCGATTTTCGGTCCGCAAGGCCTCAATCGCGCAGGAACTCATGATGCCAACAAGGTGCTCGATGCCTGCTCCCGCTATACGAGCATCGCCTGACCGACGCAGCGACCTGAATCAGTCGCGGTTCCCGATAACAAATTCGGTAAACGAAAACATCAGCCAGTGCCCCGCTAGACGTTCCTTCGTGACACCCAACCTGGCAGGCCGAAATCGTTGAGTTTTCGACCCGAAGCCGCGGCGTTTCTGGTCTGCTGGAGACTAAGCGCTCGGATTGCCGATGCGTACCATCGGCAGGCTCCTAGAACGCGTCGGGTGCGACCGTCTTCGCGCCGACTTGCAGGGCCAGCGCCTCGAGTACGTGCGCGGGGGTCGTGGCGGCCTGGAGGGCGTCGCGGAAGGTGGGCTTTATCAGGGCGCGGGATAGCTGGGCGAGTACCTTCAGGTGCTCGGTTCCGGCCTCCGCCTCCGGGACGGCGATCATGAAGATCAGCGTGGCCTTGGAGCCGTCGGCTGAGTTCCAGTCGATGCCTTGCGTGCTGCGGGCGAAGGCGAGTACCGGGGCGGTTACACCGTCCGACTTTGCGTGGGGGATCGCGATGCCGTCGCCGATGCCCGTCGTGCCGTGCTTCTCGCGGGCGAGGGCGGCCTGGGTCACCAGGGTCTCGTCGGTGACGCGGCCGGTCTTGCTCATCAGGCCGGCGAGGGTGCTGATCATCGCATCCCGGTCGGTCTCGTCGACGTCGAGCACGATCGTGCGTTCGTCGATATAGTCGAGCACCGTCTTCTTCGCCGGGGGCATAGGCGACGATTCGGACTCGGACGCTACCGAGCCGACCGTGCCGGCATCCGCGTCCGATGGGCCCGTGGGCGCGGGGACAGGACCGGAAGCCCCGGCGGCGGTGCCCGTGGCCGCACCCGTCGCTGCAGCGTGGCGGGTCGACTTGCGCGCGGAAATGCCGAGCAGCAGCACCGAAACGAGGGCGGTGACGACGGCGCCGGTGATCAAGGCCGCGAAGTACATCGGCACCCCGGAGACCGCACCGAAGACGGCGACGATTGGGCCACCGTGCGGTACGGAGTTGGTGACCCCGAACAGGGCGGCAATGCCTCCGGCCATGGCGCCACCGATCATGTTCGCCGGGATGACCTGCAGCGGCTTGGCCGCGGCGAGCGGAATCGCGCCCTCGGTGATGCCGAAGAATCCCAAGAACAGTGCGGCGATGCCGGCTTCACGCTCTGGTTTGGAAAAGTAGCGGCCGCGGATCAGGGTGGCCAAGCCCATCCCGAGCGGCGGGACGGCGATCGCGGCGGCGACCATGCCCATCGGGGCTGAGTTCCCCTCCGCGATCAATGCTCCACCAAAGAGGAATGCGGTCTTGTTGATCGGGCCGCCCATGTCGAAGGCGACCATGGCGCCGAGAATCAGGCCAAGCACGATCGCGCTGCCACCCTGCAGGCCGGTGAGGAACGTGGTCATGCTGGAGAAGACCCAGCTGATCGGCTGGCCGAGGGCGAGCACGAAGGCGCCGCCGACGATCACGGTGGTGAGCACGGGGATCACGAGGATCGGCATGATCGGCTTGATAAAGCGGTGCACGGGGATTTTCTTGATGCCGAGGGCGACGAAGCCGACCAGGAAACCGGTGATGATGCCGCCAATAAAGCCGGCGCCTGATTCGGAATTGTAGAAGGCCCCGGTCGTGGCGATCCAGCCACAGATCATGCCCGGTGCGAGCCCGGGCCGGTCGGCGATGGCGTAGGCGATGAAGCCAGAGAGGATCGGCACCATCAGGGTGAAACCGAGTCCGCCGATCTGGTTGAGCGTCAGCCAGAAACTGCCCTCCGGGATGACGAGCCCATTCGGGGTCGCCTCGCCGCCGAAGGAGAGCGAGATGGCGATCAGGAGCCCGCCGACCACAACGAACGGGATCATGTACGACACGCCGTTCATCAGTGCGCGGTACAGGGTGCTTCCGAAGTCGGCCTTGCCGCTGCTCGAGGGCGTGGCGTCCCGGCTGGAACTGTCGCCGACGGTGGACGGCTCGGCGGCGAGGGCGTCCCGGATCAGGGCGGCGGGGCGGTGAATGCCGTCGGCGACCCCGACGGAGACGATCCGCTTGCCCGCGAAGCGCGAGGCATCGATCTTGGTGTCGGCCGCGATCACGATTGCGTCCGAACGGTCGATGTCGTCCTGGCTGAAGGTGCCTTCGACGCCGACCGAGCCGTGCGTCTCGACCTTCATCTCGTAGCCCAACTCAGCCGCTGCGCTCTCGAGCTTCTCGGCCGCCATGTAGGTGTGCGCTATGCCGGTGGGGCAGGCGGTGATCCCGAGAATCAGGAGTCTCGGTGGCACCGTGCTCGCTTCGAAGAGAGGTTGGGACATGGCTAAATAGTCCTTCCGGGGCGAGGCCGACCGGAACTTCCGCGGACACCACAGCCCAAGTTCATAAGTTTAGCTAAGTTTATCACTGCCCCGAAAGTGGGTGCGTGCCTTAGCCCTTTGACCTGATGGAGCCCCTGAGGGCGAGTGCGTCCGTCGTAATCCGGGCCATCGACACGACGTCGCGCATCCATTGGCCCTGACCCCGCTGGCAGGCTTCACGCCGGGGGCCAGGGTGGAGTAGTCAGGCGATTATCGATCGCGTGCGGGCGTCTCCAACTCGGCCGGTTCCGGCGTTACCCGCAGGCCGCCTGGTGTGTTTGACAGACGCACCAATTCCTCGACCCAAGCACGGTTTAGGAGAGGTTCCTTATTGCCGAAAAAGTCGAATTGAAGCGGAATCGTTGGGTGGATCCAAATGGTGCTGTGACCGTGTCCTGATGCCGCCGAGTATTCCCACGAAAACGTGAAACTTTCCCCTCTGCGTACCTTGGACAAAATGACGATCTTGAGGTGAGCGAGCACCCGGTCGTCGAAGTCGACGGTGATCGACGGAGTCCCGTAGATAAATTTACCCATGAATGCTCCCAAGTCCGTTGTCGATTTCGTTAGCGACAAGGTTAAAGTCCTTGGCCGTCCGACCAGCGTCGCCTGTGGTTTCGACGGTGCCGGTAATACCGATCATCGGCATTTCAGGTAACGGGAAACGCGTCGCCTCATCTTCCTCCGTCATCCCTTCGACGTCGACATCGACGACGTCGAATTGACTGGTTGGGCTGAGAATTAGCGTGTGCACGGATGTCTCGTCGTTCTCGTCGAGCACGGTGACATCCACAGCCACACTATTGTCGCTATCGGCCACTGAGGTGACGTAGTCGAGAAGCGTTGTTGTGATGCTGTTGCTCGTGACAATGGAGCCGCCGATATATGTTATGCGCTTCATGCGGTGATGCTAGCTGATTGTTGTGCCCCGCGCACGCCGATGGTCCACCGGCGCAGGCCAGCGGGAGAAGGCTGGCCTCGCGAAAGGCTGCCCCGACGCCGACGGGCCCTGGCGATCCCCGCGAGTGAAGGTTGGAGCCGTGCGGCGCTCCAGTCCATCCGCAGGGCCGCTACTGACTGACGCGGTGGGCGAGTCACGCCAAGCTGTTTCGACTTTCGAGGATTGCTAGCTGTCATCACTGACAAGCGATGGACAACAAGATCAGGATTATGACATGTAGATCAGGAACCTACAGGGTGTCAGGCGCCCGGCACCATATCGGCGAAGCGGGAGTAGTGGCCGTGGAACGCGACCGTGACGGTGCGCGTGGGGCCGTTACGGTGCTTGGCGACGATCAGGTCCGCCTCGCCGGCGCGCGGATTGTCCTTCTCGTACGCGCTCTCGCGGTGCAGCAGGATGACCATGTCGGCGTCCTGCTCGAGCGAACCGGACTCGCGCAGGTCTGAGATGGCCGGCATCTTGTCCGCGCGCTGTTCGGGACCACGGTTGAGCTGGGAGAGGGCAATAACGGGAACCTGTAGCTCCTTGGCCATCAACTTGAGCGCGCGGGAGAACTCACT
The DNA here is from genome assembly GCF_004403055.1 of Cryobacterium sp. TMT1-19. Classification (NCBI taxonomy): domain Bacteria; kingdom Bacillati; phylum Actinomycetota; class Actinomycetes; order Micrococcales; family Microbacteriaceae; genus Cryobacterium; species Cryobacterium sp. TMT1-19. The sequence continues at coordinate 109,980 of NZ_SOHB01000005.1, read as the reverse complement.
GACCTCCTGCTGGCGCGACTCGACTTTCTTGCCCGACGTCATCAGCTGCAGGTAGTCGATGATGACCATCTTGAGGCCGACCCGTTGCTTCAGCCGGCGGCACTTGGCCCGGATCTCGACCAGGGTCATGTTGGGGCTGTCGTCGATGTAGAGCGGGGCGTCGTTGATGCGACCGCGGGTGGCGGCAATGGTGGTCCAGTCGCGCGCGTCGACGGCGCCCTTGCGCATGCTCTGCAAGGGTACGGATGCTTCGGCCGCGAGCAGACGCATCGCGATTTCGCTGCGGCCCATTTCCAGGGAGAAGAAAATGCTGGGCATGTCGTGCTTGATGGAGGCTGCCCGGGCGAAGTCGAGGGCGAGCGTGGACTTACCCAGCGCCGGACGCGCCGCCACGATGATCAGCTGGCCGGGATGGAAGCCGTTGGTGAGCTCGTCCATATCGGCGAAGCCGGTGGGAACACCGGTCATCTGACCGTCTTTGAGCTTGGCAGCCTCGATCTCCTCGATCGCGGCTGTGACCGCGTCGGTCAGCGGCACATAGTCTTCGGTTTCGCTGCCACCCGTGACGGCATAGACCTCGGCCTGGGCGGTATTGACCAGATCCAGCACCTCGCCCTCACCGGAGTAACCCATCTGGGCGATGCGGGTGCCGACCTCGACGAGGCGCCGGAGGAGAGCGCGTTCGGCGACGATCGAAGAGTAGAAACCGGCGTTGGCCGCGGTCGGCACGAGGCTCGTGAGCGTGTGCAGGTAGTCCGCGCCGCCGGCCCGGGACAGCTCGCCGAGCTTGGTGAGCTCGTCGGTGACGGCGATAACGTCGGTCGGCTCGCCCTGCGCGTAGAGCGACAGAATCGCGTCGAAGATGATCTCGTGCTTGGGGATGTAAAAGTCTGCGGCGCGCACGGTCTCGACGACGTCGGCGACGGCATCCTTGCTCAGCATCATGCCGCCGAGCGCGCTCTGCTCGGCCAGGAGATCGTGCGGGAGCGTGCGCTCGGTGTGCCGGGCTTCCAGTCCGCCGCGTGAGTCTGCCCCGCGCTTGTCCGCCAGACCCAAGTGAGAGATCGACACTCGTGCCTCCTTTACTCGTGGTGCAGTTCTATCAGGGCCCACCGACATCGCTGCCGGGCACTGTGCACACCTCGATTGCGGCCGCGTGCCCACCATACGGACCCGGCTCGGCAGAGAACAAACCGCCCTGTGGATAAGCCTGTGGACAATCTGGGCGAAACGCCGCGTGTCTTGTGCACAAGCTGTGGAATCAACTGTGGACAACTTAAGTTTTTCATCACATAAATACAGTTTGATCAGGCATTAATTCTATTCACAGTGTCGTGTTGAAAACCTGTCTAAAGTACGTGTTGAATCTTGTCGAGGTGTGAGAAAACCTGTGTACAGCGCCTCATGTTCTGGGACTAAAATCACCCCCGATTGGGTGTGTGGCATCGCTTAAACAGGTGTGGCAGTGGGTTCCTTTCGGAACCCACCGCCACACGGGTGTAAAGCTGTAGAGCTTACTTGGCAGCTACCACCAGCAGTGTGATGGTCGCACTCAGTTCGTCACGAAGACGAACCGTTGCCTGGTGTTCACCCGTCATCTTGATCGGGCTGAGCTCGATTTTGCGCCTGTCGAGGGCACCGAGACCCGCTGCGGCAACTGCATCCGCAACATCCGTGGTCTTGACGGAGCCGAAAAGGCGTCCGCCTTCGCCGGCCTTGACGACCAGCTTGACCTTGGCGTTCTCGAGTGCAGCCTTGAGAGCCTGCGCCTCTTCGAGGGTGGCGTGCTCGCGGGCTACGCGAGCGGCCTTGATCTGCTGAATCTGCTTCTCGCCACCGCGAGTCCAGGAAACAGCAAATCCCTGCGGGTAGAGGTAGTTGCGGGCGTACCCGTTCTTGACCTCGACGATGTCACCGGGTGCACCGAGGCCGGAGACCTCGTGCGTCAGAATGATTTTTGACATGAGGTGTCCTACCTGCCTGAACCGGCGTAGGGCAGCAGCGCCATTTCGCGAGCGTTCTTGACGGCGCGGGCGATAAGACGCTGCTCCTGAACGGAAACACCGGTGATACGACGGGCGCGGATCTTTCCACGCTCGGAGATGAACTTGCGGAGGGTGGGGACATCTTTGTAATCGATGACACCAACCCGGATCGACTTCGCGGGAGCGGCATTCTTGCCACCCTTAGCACCGCGGAGCGGCTTGCGGCGGTCGCCGCTCGACTTTCCAGCCATGATTTCCTTACTTTCTCAAAGAAGTGTTTTTCAGCCAACAGCCTGTAAGGCTCGGCTTAGAAGGGTGTCTCGTCGCTGAAGTTTCCCGGAGTGTTCCAGACATCTCCACCGGTGTTCGCGGCGGGGGCGCTGGCAGCCCAGGGCTCGTCGTTCGAGGCAACGGCAGGTGAGCCACCGCCTCGAGGAGAAGACGATGACTGCGCGCGAGTGAGCTGAGCGGTGGCGTATTTCAGCGAAGGACCGATTTCATCGATCTCGAGCTCCATGCTCGTTCGCTTCTCGCCTTCCTTCGTCTCATACGAACGCTGCTTGAGACGCCCGGAAGCGATGACACGGGTACCCTTGGTCAGTGAACCAGCTACGTGCTCGGCGAATTCACGCCAAACGCTCGCGCGCAGGAAGAGCGACTCGCCATCTTTCCACTCACTGGTCGCGCGATCGAAATTGCGCGGAGTGGATGCGATGGTGAAGTTGGCAACCGCCAGCCCGTTCTGCGTGTACCGCAGCTCCGGATCGCTGGTCAGGTTGCCCACCACGGTAATTACGGTCTCGCCGGCCACGGGCTACTTGTCGCTTGCCTTGTCGGCGGACGCGGCCGGCGCGGGAGCAACAGCTTCTGCCGTGGCAGGAGCGTCGACAACCGGGGCTTCGACCTTGGCCGGAGCAGCCTTGACCGCGGCGGCAGCAGCTGCCGATGCGGGCTTCACGGACGCGGCGACCTTGGCGGTCGGGGCGGCAGCAGCGGCTTCAGCCTTCGCAGCGATTACCTTCGGGTTGGCTGCCTTGCGGGCGGCCTTCTCGGCGGCGAGCTTGCTCGCGACGGCGACCTGGGCAATGCCTTCTTCTGCGCGAAGCACTTTGGTGCGCATGACGGCTTCCGACAGCTTCAGCTGGCGGTCGAGCTCGGCCGTGGCAGAAGCGTTGGCGGTGAAGTCGACAACGGCGTAGATGCCTTCGGACTTCTTGTTGATCTCGTAAGCGAGACGGCGGCGACCCCAAACGTCAACCTTGTCAATGGTTCCACCATCGTTGCGAACAACGTTGAGGAACTTGTCAAGGCTGGGAGCTACGGTGCGCTCATCGATCTCGGGATCGAGGATAACCATCAACTCGTACTGATGCATGACTAACCCACCTCCTTCGGACTAAACGGCTGCAGAATCTCTGCAACAGGAGGGTTGTGCATGTGTTGTAAGCGGAGGCCGGGAATCCGGCACACAGACAACCTGCCAAGGCTACCGGAAACGGCGGCCCTCCGCCACCGCCTCCGCCCGTTCACCCGTTTGGCGCCCTCGTCGCCGCCGAGTCCGTCACCGCTGTCGCGAGAATCGCCAACTGTGCCGACCATCGCCGTTCTATCGGAGATTCTGGGCACGAACGGCGACGGTCGCTTCACCTGTTGGGGTATTTCCCTGGTTCGGGACGCAGTCCGGCGGCGAGCAGGAGCCGTTTCAGGCTCTCCCGGCGCAGCGCTACCGCCCAGATCCAGCGCGCCATTCCGTGCCCCGTCCCGCGAAGCCGGTCTTCGCGAAGCTTTTCTGACCACACGACTTCTTCACTGGTACGCCCGTTCATGAAGGCGTCCCGCGTGTACTTGACTTTGCCGTCAAATTCGCCGAGGAGGCGAAGTGTGCGGTTCTCCTGTTTCTGAACCCACCGGAAGTCCGTGATGTCTTCCTGCCCGTCCTCGTGCACGAAGGACACCTGCAATTCGGGGGGCGGGAATCCGCACAGGTGAATCTGTCCCCGGCTGAGGGACTCGCCCACCGAACCGGATCGACTGTCGCAGAAGACAATGGCGATCCGAGCGGCTCGTGCCCCACGGGTTGGTCCGTCGGAGTCGAGTCGATCAAGCAGGATGTCGCGGTCGATCCCGAGCGCAGCCATGCCGTTCGGCAGGATGAATTTAGGTTTCGTTCCGTAATCGAGCGTGGCGACTGCCGACAGGAATCCTGCCGTTCGTGCAACATCGATCAGCGTACGCAGCAGACCCGTGACCAGCATCCCTTCGATCTCCACGACGTCTTCGTCGGGCAATCGGTCGTGATGCCAGGTGACCCCGTTCTTCGAATGCACGCCGGTTTTACCGGCCGCCATGAGGTGGACCTCGTCGGGCCATGTGCCGACGATGGGCAGTCCCCACAAAACAGCAGCCGATTCATAAGAGTAGACGGGCTGGGACTTTCTGGTGGCCTCCACGGCGCGCATACGCAAGAAGTACCGATCACGATCGCTGATGATGTCCCAGCCGGTCGCGTCAACGGCAACGCCACGTCGTAGGCGAACGGCTTGACCGGACCCGACCAGCCGTTGAACAGGACGCCCATCGCTGCCGAGAAACCGAGCGTCACGACCGAGATACAGTGGCCGCCAGTCATGCGGGGAGTTGGGATTCATAGCGCCATGCTGGTGGTGCGGCCTATTGGCTCCGATCGCAAGGGCGGCTCCTGTGGCCAAGATCGGCGGCGGAGGTCCTGTGGAGGGATAGTCACACATCCGCTCGCGAAGTGCCACCGGGTCTCGACTCTCGCCGTTTGTGCCGAGAGTCATCACCCGCGCGGCGACTCTCGGCACAAACGGCGAGAGTCGGCGAATGGACGGCCCCGGAAGGCGCCGGGAGGGCCTACTGTGCGCGCTCGGCCCACCAGGCGATCAGGCGGCGGGTGGCCTCGTCTTCGCCGAGCGGCCCGTCATCCAGCCGCTGCTCGAGCAGGTACCGGTAGGCCTCGCCGACGTCACGGCCCGGACCCACTCCGAGGACGGCCATGATCTGCTCACCGTCGAGATCGGGGCGCACCGCCGCCATCTCTTCCTGTTCGTTCAGCTCCTCGATGCGCTGTTCCAGGTCGTCGTAGGCGAAGCCGAGCCGGTCCGCCTTGCGGCGGTTACGGGTGGTGACGTCCGCACGGGTCAAGATGTGCAGTCGTTCGAGCTGGTCGCCGGCGTCCCGCACGTAGCGCCGCACCGCGGAGTCCGTCCAGGCACCCTCGGTGTAGCCGAAAAAACGCAGGTGCAGTTCGATCAGGCGTGCCACGGCGGCGGTCGTGTCGTTGTCGAAACGGAGGGCCCGTAGCCGCTTCTTCGCCAGCTTCGCGCCGACCAGGTCGTGGTGGTGGAAACTGACCACGCCGCCCGGCTCGAGCTTGCGGGTCGCGGGCTTGCCGATGTCGTGCAGCAGCGCCGCCAGGCGCACAATCAGGTCGGGGCCGTCGAAGCTGCCGCGGGACTCCTCGTAGCCGATGGCCTGGTCCAGCACCGTCAGGGTGTGCTGGTAGACATCCTTGTGGTGGTGGTGCTCGTCGACTTCGAGGCGCAGGGCGGGGATCTCCGGCAGCACCCGGCTGCAGAGCCCGGAGTCCACCAGCAGCTCGAGCCCGGCACGCGGGTTGTCCGCACACAGCAGCTTCGAGAGCTCGTCGCCGATGCGTTCGGCCGAGATATTACGGATGCGGTCCGCCATCGCTTCCATCGCTTCCGCGGTGTCGGCGTGGAGGGCGAATCCGAGCTGGGCGGCGAACCGGGCCGCCCGCATCATGCGCAGCGGGTCGTCGCCGAACGAGATCTCCGGGGAAATCGGCGTGCGCAGAACGCCGGCCAGGAGGTCGTCGATGCCGTTCGCGGGGTCGACCAGAGTCAGCCCCGGAAGGCGCAGAGCCAGTGCATTCACCGTGAAATCGCGGCGTAGCAGGTCGTCCTCCAGGCGGTGGCCGAAAACCACCTCGGGCTTGCGCGTCTGGCCGTCGTAGCTGTCCGACCGGTAGGTCGTGATCTCCACCTTTTCGCCGGCGATTTGGGCGCCGATCGTTCCGAAGGCGCGGCCGATATCCCAGTGGGCATCCGAGATTGGTTTCACGAGGTGCAGGATTTGGTCCGGCGTGGCATCCGTCGTGAAATCGAGGTCGTTTAACGGCCGGTCGAGGAAGGCGTCGCGGACCGGTCCGCCGACGAGGGCCAGTTCGTGTCCAGCCGTCTGGAACGCGGTCGCCAATCGGGAAACGGTCGGGGTAGCAGCCAGGTCGCCCAGCCGCTTGAGAGCTGTCGCAACGCTTTGCATGACCCCCATGCTAGTTGCTGGAGCTACGCCGGCTGCCCCGGTGCGGCGTTACCCCCGCGTCGAAGCCGTAGAATCCCCTACATGGTGGCCGAGTCTGTTCTCAAGCGTCGGCCCGCGCTCCCCGGAGCGATGCGCGGCCTCTGGTCACGCACGAAGAGGCCGATCGGCGCCGTTCTGATCGGCCTGCTGGCCGGGGTTCTGCCGGTCGCCTCCGCCGGTCTGCCCGCATCCGCAACCGCGTCTGAAATCACATCTGCATCTGCCCCAGCGGCCCCGACAGCGAAGACCCCCACCGCCGTAACGGCCAATGCGGTGAACCTGAGCGTGGCGCCCGCGACACTGGCGCCCCTCCAGGCCGGCCAGGACCTCACGGTCACTGTCACCGTCGAGAACGCGACCCTTGACACCATCTCACCGGGCACCATCGACCTCTTCCTCGCGGAACGGGCACTGATCAACCGCAACGCCCTCAACAGCTGGCTGGATCCGGAGAAGAACAGCAAACCCGGCGATCTCATGTTGAGCGAGCCCACGATGGCGTCCATTCAGCCGGACAGCACCGAGATCTTCACCTTGACCGTGGCGGCCGGCTCCGTGGGCCTCACCAGCGGCAACGCATGGGGTGCCCGCGGCATTGCCGCCACCCTGAGTACAGATGACAGGGTGCGGGCAGAGGGCCGAGGCACCTTCGTCTGGTATTCCGACGAAGAGGTCACCCCCGTCAACATGTCGGTGATCATGCCGATCACCGTCCCCGCGCAGTCGACGGGCCTGATTACGTCAAAGGCACTGGAAACGTTTACGGCGCCGACCGGTGTTCTGAGCCGTCAGCTCGACGGCGTCGTCGGCCGCCCGGTCACCATTGCCATCGACCCGCTGATCATTGTTTCCATCCGAATCCTCGGTTCGGCGGCACCGCCCAGCGCAATCGCGTGGCTGAACCGGCTGGACGAGGCTCCGAACGATATATTCCCGCTCAGCTATGCTGATGCCGACCTTGCCCTGCAGGCTCAAGCCGGCGCCGGGCCGCTGCTGACGCCCACCACGTTCGACCAGGCGATCGACCCTGCCTTGTTCGCCGCGACGGACCAGCCCGCGACGCCGAACTCCGACCCTGCCCTCCCGCCTGGCACCGAGACACCGGCGCCGTCAACGGACCAGCCCGCACCCCCCAGCGATGGCACACCACCCACCACGGAAGAGTTGCTTGCTTGGGAATATAGCGCCACTGACATCGGCTGGCCGGCCGAGGGTGACGTTGCGAGTGCAGACCTGGACGTTTTCGCGGCCAGTGGCCTCAACACAACCATTTTGGGCGGATCGAACGCATCCGGGGCCGCCGGCGACTTCACCCCGAATGCATCCCTTGATCTCGGCACCGGCCACGGTTTGGGTCTGGTCGTCGATGATTCGCTGGCCGCCGCCCTGCGCACCGCCGCGGCCGCGACAACGGATGACGCGTGGCGCGAAGCCATGTCCCAGGTCAGCTCGCAGCTGGCGGTCGTCTCGGCCGAGCGCCCCGGAACCGCGCGCACCCTCCTGGCCACTTTCGACCGCGGGTGGCCGCCCAGCGCGGACCGACTCACCGAGACCATCGACGCGCTGGCCGGGTTGCGGTGGTACGCGCCGTCCACCCTGCCGGAGGTGCGGGCATCCGTCCCATCCGAAGAGGTCGAGTTTGACAGCCAGGCCGAGCCGGAGGATCGCGTGGCCCTGGCCGCCGAGCTCTTCGAGGCCGAGAAGACGGTCACCGACTTTTCCTCCGTACTGTCCGACCCGGCGATCGTCACAGGCACGCAGCGCCTGGACCTGATGGCTCTGTTATCCAATTCCTGGGCATCCCAGGAGGCCAGTTGGGCGGATGCCGTCGGCACCAGCCTCGCGAACTCCTCGGCGCTTGTGGGCTCCATCACGGTCGCGACCAAGGGCCCCATCAACGTGGTCGGCAGCCAGGTCGACATTCCGGTGACCCTGGACAACGCCCTGAGCCAGGCCGTGACGGTGATGGTGCAGGTCGTTCCCTCCAACGGGCGCCTCCTGGTCGGCGAGGCGGTGGAGTCCACCATCGAAGCCCAATCCGCCCGCACCGTGACCATCCCGGTGACGGCCGCAGTGGGAAACGGCGCCGTCACCCTGCGCGTGACCCTGCTCACTCCGGCGGGAACGGTCATCTCGCAGCCCGCCCTCATCCCGATCAACGTGCGCGCGGACTGGGAAGGCCTCGGATCCCTCCTGTTCGCCGCGTTCGTGGTGCTGTTCTTCGGGTTCGGGGTGTGGCGCAACATTCTGCGACGCCGACGGGAACGTGCCGAAACTGAGACTGCGGACGCCCCTGAGCCAGAGGCAGAACCGGCCACAGTCCCTGAAGCCGAAGCACCCCCAGAAGAAGATCCCGAATCCGGGGCCGCCGGCGCTGCGCCCGGCCCGCTGACCCCCGCCAGCGCGGCCGATGCCCCGACGGAGCCCCGTGCCTAAGACCGACAGCATCGGCCGGGCGAGCGCGTTCCTCGCCTCCGGAACCATTGTTTCTCGCATCCTCGGCTTCGTGAAGCTGATTGTGCTGGCGGGGGTGATCGGCCAGGTCGGTCAGAGCACCAACGCCTTCGCCGTGGCGAATCAGCTTCCGAACACGGTCTACGTCATCGTGGCCGGTGGGGTGCTGACGGCCGTCCTGGTGCCGCAGATCGTGCGCGCCAGCCTGCACGCCGACGGTGGCACGGCGTACATCAACAAACTCCTCACGCTGGCCCTGGTCATCCTCGCCGCGACCACCATCGCAGCCACCGCGCTTGCTCCGCTGTTGACCCTGCTCTACGGGTCCAACATGAAGCCGGAATCGCTGGCCCTCGCCACGGCGTTCGCCTTCTGGTGCCTGCCACAAATCTTTTTCTACGGCCTGTATACGGTCCTCGGAGAGGTTCTGAACGCCCGCAAGTCCTTCGGCCCGTTCACCTGGGTTCCCGTGCTCAACAACGTCGTGGCCATCGCGGGCCTGCTCACCTTCTCGGCGCTCTACGGAGCCGACCCGAACGGGACCCGGCTGGCCACCGAGTTCACGCCCGCGATGATCGCCGTCCTCGCCGGGAGCGCCACGCTCGGCGTCGTGCTGCAGGCCGTCGTGCTGTTCTATTTCTGGCACCGCATCGGTCTGCGCTTCCGCCCCGACTTCCGCTTCCGCGGCGTCGGACTCGGCGTGGCCGGCCGGATGGCGAGCTGGACCTTCGGGATGCTCCTGCTGACCACCCTGGCCGGCGTCGTCGAAACCCGGGTGGTCACCCTCGCCGGCGACTCCGACGCCTCGGTGGCCGCACTCAACACGGCCTGGCTCATCTTCATGCTCCCGCATTCGGTGATCACCGTCTCAGTCACCACCGCCTACTTCACCCGGATGAGCGAGCACGCCTCGGTGGGCAAGCTGGCCCTGGTCAGAAGGGATGCCTCCTCCGCCATCCGCGGCACCACCCTGATCATCGTGCTCGCCTCCGCCGTCATCGCGGTCTGCGCCTACCCGTTCGCCCGGGTCTTCGTCGCCCCCTACGAACAGGTGCAGAGCATCGGCAACGTCATCGTCGCCTACGTGCTCGGCCTCGTTGCGTTCTGCGTCCTGTTCGTCGTACAACGCACCTTCTACGCGCTCGGCGACACCCGTACGCCGTTCTACTTCACCCTGTTCCAGGTGACGCTGGTCATCATCGGCGTCCTTGCCTGCTCGCTCCTGCCCAGCGCCTGGATCGCCGCGGGCGTCGCACTCACGGTCACCGTGTCCGGCATTGCGCAGGCCCTGCTGGCGGCAGGGCTGCTCCGTGGGCGCCTCGGCGGCATCGACGGGCGGCGCATCCTGCGCAGCCTCGTGGAGTACTTCGTCGCCGCCGTGCCCGCGATCACGGCCGGCGTTCTCCTCCTGCTCGTGCTTGGCGGCACCCAGGAGGCTGGATTCGCCCTGTCCGGGACGCTCCAGGCCGTTCTCACCATGATCGTCATCGGCCTCGCCATGTCAGGCGTCTACTTCGGCCTGCTGCTGCTCATGCGCACCGCTGAGCTGCGCGGCTTCATCGACCCGGTGATCGACCGCATCCGTCGTCGTTGACCGGTCCCCAGCCGGCGTGGAATAGCATCCGATTAGGATGTGTTGTATCCGGAAGCGAGGCAATCGAGATCGCTGCCCCCATAATCTGAAGGAGTCTACGCGTGCGTCAGATCATCATCATCGGCTCCGGACCGGCCGGTTTCACGGCCGCGATCTATGCCGCCCGGGCGAACCTGAAGCCGCTTCTGATCGCCAGTTCGGTCGAGGCCGGCGGCGAACTGATGAACACAACCGAGGTGGAGAACTACCCGGGCTTCCCCGACGGCATCCAGGGACCGGAACTGATGTCCAAGATGCAGGAGCAGGCCGAGCGGTTCGGCACCGAGGTCGTCTATGACGACGTCAGCGAGCTCGAGCTTTCCGGCGACACCAAGACCATCACGCTGGGCAGCGGCGAGAAGCACGAAGCCCTCGCCGTGATTTATGCCACGGGTTCCGCCTACCGCAAGCTGGGCCTGGACGACGAAGAGCGCCTGTCCGGCCGCGGCGTGTCTTGGTGCGCCACCTGCGACGGCTTCTTCTTCAAGGAGAAGACGATCGCCGTGATCGGAGGCGGCGATTCCGCGATGGAAGAGGCCACCTTCCTCACCCGCTTCGCCAGCAAGGTCTACGTCGTGCACCGCAAGGACACCCTGCGGGCCTCCAAAATCATGCAGGAGCGTGCGTTCGCCAACCCCAAGATTGAATTCCTCTGGAATTCCCAGGTCGTCGGCATCACCGGCACGGATGCCGTCGACGGCTTGGTCCTGCGCAACACCGTCTCGGGTGATGAAACCTTGCTCCCCCTCGGCGGAATCTTCGTGGCCATCGGCAACGACCCGCGCACGCACCTCGTGCACACCAAGCTCGATTTGACCGCGGAGGGCACCATCGCCGTCGCCGGTCGCAGCTCGAAAACCAGCCAGACCGGTGTTTTCGCCGCCGGGGACGTGATCGACCCGACCTATCGCCAGGCGGTGACCGCAGCGGCATCCGGAACCGTCGCCGCACTCGACGCGGAGCACTATCTGGCCTCGCTTCCCGAGAACCTGCTGGCCAGCGCCGGCGAACCCGCACTCGCGTAACCCTCACCGAAGTCACATAACCCTCAATCAAGGAGTAACCACATGTCTGCACGCGCCGTCACCGACGTCACCTTCGACCAGGAAGTCATCAACAACGAAAAAACCGTTCTGGTGGACTTCTGGGCGGAATGGTGTGGCCCGTGTCGCGCCGTCAGCCCGATCCTCGACCAGATTGCCAGCGAGAACGCTGACAAGCTCGACATCGTCAAGCTGAACGTCGACGACTTCCCGGCGCTGGCCGCCAAGTACCAGATCACCTCCATCCCGGCGATGAAGGTGTTCCAGAAGGGCGAGGTCGTCAAGACCGTCATCGGCGCCAAGCCGAAGGTCGCCCTTGAGAAGGATTTGGCCGCCTACCTGGCCTAACCGTCCCTGCCTCTACCGAGGCCCTGACCCGTCCGGCTCACGCCGGGCGGGTTTTTTGGGATTCGGGCCGGATGGTACCGACCGCATACGATTGAAACCTCACCAGATCGGAAGTGACGTGACAGCGAAGCGCTCCCCCCAGACCGGCAACAACCTCGACCCGTGGTACCACCACTACGCCGAGCGAGCCGCGGGGTTGCGCGCCTCCGAGGTCAGGGCTCTCTTCGCGGTGGCCTCCCGCCCCGAGGTCGTCTCACTGGCCGGCGGCATGCCCTTCGTGGCCGCCCTACCGCCCGACCTGGTTATCAACGCCATGGACCGGGTCATGCGCCAGCAGGGCCCCGTCGCTCTCCAATACGGCTCTGGTCAGGGCGTTCCCGTTCTGAGGGAGCAGATACTCGAGGTGATGGGGCTTGAAGGCATCCGTGCGCACGCCGACGATGTCGTCGTGACAACGGGGTCGCAGCATGCCCTCGAATTGGTCAGTAAACTTTTTCTCGACCCGGGCGACGTGGTGCTCTCGGAGGGCCCCAGCTACGTCACGGCCATGGTTATCTTCAAGTCGTATCAGGCCGAGGTAGAACACGTGCCCATGGACGAGCACGGCCTGATCCCTGAAGCGCTCCGCCAGCACATCCAGCGCCTCAAGGCCGCCGGCAAGACCATCAAGTTCCTGTATACGATCCCGAACTTCCACAACCCGGCCGGAGTGACCCTCAGCTGGGCCCGTCGCCTCGAGATCCTCGAGATCGCCCGGGCGGACGACATCCTGGTGTTGGAAGACAACCCCTACGGACTGCTCTACTTCGACCAGCCGGCACCGGATGCGATGCGCTCGCTCGAAGAGGACGGAGTCGTCTACCTAGGCACGTTTTCCAAGACCCTCGCCCCGGGTTTCCGGGTCGGTTGGGCGCTGGCCCCGCACGCCATCCGGGAGAAGCTGGTGCTTGCCAACGAGGCCGCGGTGCTCTCCCCCAGCTCGTTCAGCCAGCTGGTGATTTCCGAGTACCTGGCGACGTCCGATTGGAAGGGCCAGATCAACACCTTCCGCGGGGTCTACCACGAGCGCAAGAACGCACTGCTGGACGCCCTGGAAGAGTACCTGCCCGGCCTCACCTGGACCAATCCGAACGGAGGGTTCTACGTCTGGGTCACTCTTCCAGAGGGACTGGACTCCAAGGCCATGCTGCCGCGGGCGGTCAAGGAACTCGTGGCGTACACGCCCGGCACCGCCTTCTTCGCCGACGGCGACGGGCGGCGCAACATGCGCCTCTCGTTCTGCTACCCGACGCCGGATCACATCCGGGTCGGAATCCGTCGCCTCGCATCCGTCCTCCGTGATGAGCTCGACCTGCTCGAGACCTTCGCCGGCACCGGTTCCCTGAACCCGTTTCGCGCAGAAGGCCGCTTCAACTCCCCGCCCCCCGACATTTCGTAGATCGTCTCCGTCGGTATCCACACCAGCCAAAGCAAGGAAAAAACCCTGACCATGAGCGATTTTTTGCCACTTGACATCGTTGTTCTCGCGGGCGGTATCTCGCACGAGCGGGACATCTCACTACGCTCGGGTCGCCGGGTCGCGGATGCACTGACGAGCTTGGGCCACACCGTCACCGTTCTGGACCCGCAGGCCGGCCTGCTCGCCGATCTGACCATCCGGAAACCCGATGTGATCTGGCCGGTCGTGCACGGCGCCACCGGTGAGGACGGTGCACTCCTGGCCCTGCTGGAGACCACCGGGATACCGCACGTGGGCTCGCTAGCTGGGCCGGCCCGTCTGGCCTGGTCGAAGCCGATCGCCAAGGAGCTCGTGCGCCGGGCCGGCTACGCCACCCCCGACGCAATCGCCCTGTCCACCGAGACGTTCCGGGATCTCGGTGCCGCCAGCGTCCTCGAGCACCTCCTGACGGCCCTGCCCACGCCGCTCGTGGTGAAACCGGCCGAGGGTGGCTCGGCCCAGGGGGTCAACATCATCGACTCCCCCGCCGGACTGCCGCGTGCCATGGTCGGCGCCTACACCTACGCCACGGTCGCCCTGGTGGAGGAGAAGGTCGAGGGTACCGAACTGGCGGTCACCGTCATCGACATCGGAGACGGCCCCGTTGCACTGCCCGCCGTGGAGATCGTGCCCATTGACGGCGTCTACAGCTTCGAGGCCCGCTACAACGCGGGTGAGACGCTGTTCTACACACCGGCCCGGATCCGCGCGGAGATTGCGGAACTGGTGGCACAAACCGCGGTCGCCATCCACGAACTGCTCGGTCTGCGCCACATCTCCCGCATCGACCTGATCGTGGACTCGGATGGCGTTCCCTGGTTCCTGGAAGCAAACGTGCTTCCGGGTCTGACCGAGACGTCCCTGGTGCCCCAGTGCATCGAGGCTTCCGGTCAGTCTCTCGGCGCCGTCTACGACGCCCTCGCCCGAGCCGCCATCGCCGGCTCGTAGTCCGCGCCGTGGGCCGTGTTTCACGTGAAACATGGTTCTGTCGCCACTCGAGTCCGTCGGTGGACGTGCTCATCGAGACCGCGCCGACCAGGCGCCCCCTCACGCTGGTTGAGGTTGTCGAGCACCCACCCCGCTCCCACACCGCCCGCCCTGCCGGCATGGACGCCATGCCCCCGTACCTGCCCGAATGCCCGGACGGGACCGACGTCGTTGAGAGCACCTGGAAGTTAGGTCGCAGACTCTTACACTACACCGCCGGAGATGCTGACGAGTAGACACGCACCCGACGCCCGGTGTCGCTCCTCTGCGTCGAGAAGCATTACTTGATCGACGATGCTCTCGCGAGGGACAGCCCCGGCCACACTCGGCACCGTCCGCTCACCGACCGTGATCTGCGGGATCCAACGTTTCACGTGAAACGCCCACGACACATCCACTCGCTGACCTCAGTAGACGCCAAACCACCGAGTCTCCACGTACGAACCGGCCCGAGAACAACCACGGGCGAACAAGCTCGGACTGACTGGCCCTCTCCTCTACCCACCCCTTTGGCAGTGTGGCGCTTTCGCGGATTCGACGGCCGTGACGCGAGCTGGCGGAATGAGACCAGACCGCAGACGAACTGTCGTGCCTCCACGGAGTCGGCACGCCGCGCGCAAGGCAGGACATTCTCACCGTTCCTCCGCACCGTGTGCCCGGGATTAGGCGCAATCCAGACAGGCGACGGAGAGCATGCCGGCGCGGGTGGCGGATCGAACTCGCGACTGTGACAGATGCCATCCCGTGGGCGGATGCATCCGCTGACGATCCCCGATCTCACGAACACACACATTTCGGCGGTCGATCCTGTCGAGACCGGAATGGACACCGGCACAGGTGCGCGGAGGTGTCGACGCTGCGGAACTGCTCCAGTGTCGAACTTTTAGGGACCAGATCCGAACCCGGAGTGTGTTTCACGTGAAACATGACCATGTCGGGACGGGGAGACAATATTCTTCGCCCACGCAGTGCCCTGGAACCCGTTCGCATGGCGACCCGCCCGGTCTGGACGTCGTATCCTTGGGTCCGCCTGTCGCGGTTCTTGCACTCGACACGGTTGGATTTCGGCAATGTCGATCAGGGACGAAGGGATGCCGATACGGCCTCACCCAGGTCCTGGTGGGTTCGCGCAGCGCGCGGGGCGACTCCCCGTCGTGTTTCACAAACGGCGGGGCCAAAACCCACGAGCCGTGGGGAACAAGTCATCAGTTGACGGGGGCCGAGGGTGGCTCCATTGATTGACCTCACCCGCGAAACACTCATGATTCACCAGGTTGGCCCGCGTCATGCTCGGTCACGCGGAAGGACCCGAGGGGCCCGGCACGTGACGAACTCGACCACCGAAACGGATCGACGGGAACCAGTCTCGCCACGCTTGACCACCGGAACGGGACGGGGGCGGCGGTGATCGAGCCTGTCGCAACCTGTGCACACTGGATCGCTCCATTCTCTGCAGGCCAGACTCTGACGGCGGATGCCGGCTGCTCACTCAAAATGAGCGCCGTGACTCAAACCGTGAATCCGGGGTGGGCTGGTCAGTGCGCTTCTCGAGTGCACGATCTCTGATACGCAGAATTTAGGCCTCATAAGGGCCGTAATGCGGATTCCTGTTCTGCCACCTGAGCGCTTAGGTTGCTTCCTGATGACGTCTAATGTGTAGTTCATGACTGATTTGATCGTCCCGGAGACTCAGCTAGCGATGACCGGAGGTCGGTTTGACGAATCGCAGGCCCGTTTAAGCGGGAGGACCAGCGTATCTGGATGGACATGCAGCCAAGGTGTCGGGTCTCGGGCCTCGGGTCTCGACAGGCTCCACCACCGGAAAGGGTGAGGGGACAGAGTCTGGACAGGCTCGAACACCGCGGCCCGGTTCGACGCACGGGTGAGGGCCGATGCTCATGTTTCACGTGAAACACTAACGGAGCGGGGCGGGTCTCGACTCACTCGACCACGGGGTGATCGATCACCGGCTGGTCAACCACCGGCTGGTCGACCACCGAGCGGTCGAGCAGCGGGGCGCTCGACACTGGGGTGGGGCTAGCTGGCTCCGAAACCGGGTTCGCCGAGAACGTCGAGGATGCGATTGAGATCACCGATCGTGGCAAAATCGACTGTGATCTGGCCTTTTCTTGCGCCTAAATGGATCTTTACGCGGGTGTCCAGTCGGTCACCGAGGCGTTCCGCGATCTCGTCGAGGTGTCCCTGACGACGTCCGCCCGTTGGCTTGACGGAATCGACACGTGGCTGCATCGCGGCCGCGGCCTCCGCTGCCCGTACGGAGAGATCCTCGTTGACGATTTTGTCGGCCAGCTTGACCATGCCCGCCGGATCCCCGACGGAGAGGATCGCTCGCGCGTGCCCGGCAGACAGAACACCGGCGGCAACGCGCATCTGCACGGCCTCGGGGAGCTTCAGCAAACGGATGGTGTTGGTGATCTGCGGCCGCGACCGACCGATCTTCTGTGCGAGCTCCTCCTGGGTGATGCCGAAATCGGCCAGCAGCTGCTGGTAGGCAGACGCCTCCTCGAGCGGGTTCAGCTGTGCGCGATGCAGGTTCTCCAGCAGCGCGTCACGCAACATGTCGACATCCGCCGTCTCACGGATGATCGCCGGAATGGTGGTCAGTCCGGCCACCTTCGTGGCGCGAAGCCGACGCTCCCCCATCACCAGTTCGTATTTGCCGGGCTGCTCCACGATGGAACGAACCACGATGGGCTGCAGCACGCCGACTTCCTGGATGCTGTGTACCAGCTCGGCCAGGTCGGACTCATCGAAGGTGCTCCGCGGCTGGACGTGGTTCGGCACGATGTCGCTGGGATTGAGGTGCGCGAGCCGCGCACCCGGAACCGGAAGAAGTCCCTCGGTCTCGTTCGGGCGCACCGCATTGGCGTAGGGGAAGAACACATCGACTGGACGCGCCTGCGTCGGGTCGTCCTGAATGGGGATGAGTGCACCGATCCCCCGGCCAAGCCCAGTCCTTTTAGCCATTAAAGTGCGACTCCTGTCTTGGGGGCGCCCCGATGGGCGATCTCTGCTGCTGCTTCGAGGTATGAGAGTGATCCGGCAGAATTGAGGTCGTAACTGATAACGCTCTGACCGTAGCTCGGCGCCTCAGAGACACGCACGGAACGCGGTATAAGGGTGTTCAGAACCTGCTTGGGGAAGTGTTCACGCACATCCTGGGCCACGTGGTTCGCCAGGTTGGTGCGGCTGTCGTACATCGTGAGCAGAATCGTGGACACCCCGAGGTCCGGGTTCAAGTGCTTCTCGATCAATTCGATATTCTTGAGCAGCTGGCTGAGACCTTCGAGCGCGTAGTACTCACACTGAATCGGGATCAGCACCTCGCGGGCCGCGACAAACGCGTTGATCGTCAAGAGTCCCAGAGACGGGGGGCAGTCGATGAAAACGTAGTCGTAGGGGTCATCCATCGTTTTCAGGTGCGATTCGAGGGCACGGTTGAGACGCTGCTCACGGGCGACCAGGGAGACGAGCTCTATTTCTGCACCCGCGAGGTGGATAGTGGCCGGCACACAGAACAGCGAGCCGAACTCCGGGCTGGTCTGAACGACCGCAGCCATTTCCTCGTCGTTGACGATGACGTCGTAGACGCTGGGGGTTTCCGCGCGATGTTCGACGCCCAAGGCGGTGGACGCGTTGCCCTGGGGGTCCAAGTCGATCACCAGAACGCGCGCGCCCTGACGGGCCAGAGCGGCCGACAAGTTGACCGCGGTCGTGGTCTTGCCGACGCCACCCTTCTGGTTCGAGATGGTGATGACGCGCGTCTTCTCCGGCCTCGGCAGCGTCTCGGAGGCAATCCGCTGTCGGCGCCGCGTCAGGTCAGAAATCTCACGCGCAAGCGGGGTCGTATCGTCAAACACCGCGGCCGCCTTGCTTGATTGCTGGTCTTCACCAGGTTGTTTCACGTGAAACCTTCGCGTTCGACGATTAATGAGCCACCCCCGCAGGGACTCCGGTTGTGCCTCAGCACTGACAAGAGCAGACACTAGGGACTAATCCACTGTAGCCCTTATGACTCGAGTCACATCCTGCAGCACGCCCTCGCCGAGGGTGATCACCTCGACATTGCTGAGCCGGAACTTACGGATGGCCTTCGCCGCGGCTTCGACCTCCGCCGCGGCGCCCGTGCCCTTCATCAGCACCAGCTCACCGCCGGGATTTAGAAGGGGGGCCGTGAGAGGGATCAGGGTGCGGAAGGCACTGACCGCACGGGCGGTCACCTGGTCAAGCCGCCCGGGCAGCCGAACGTCTTCCGCCCGAGCCCGGAGTACGGTCGCATTGGTCAGGCCGAGCGCGGCCACTTGGCCGGTCAACCATGCGACCCGGCGCTCCATGGGCTCGATGAGTACGAACGTCACATCCGGCCGGGCGATCGCCAGCACCAAGCCGGGTAACCCGGCCCCGGAACCGACATCGCCGACGAGTCCGGGTCGGAGCAGCGGCGCGACGATCGCACAGTTGAGGATATGTCGACTCCACAGCCGTGGTACTTCCACCGGGCCGATCAGGCCGAGTTCCTCGCCCTGCGCAGCCAGGCTGGCCACGAAGGCGCGGGCACCCTCGATCTGGTCACCGAAGAGATCCGCGGCAACGGCTGGCTCCGCCTCGAGAGTGTGAGTCACAATATTTCGATGTACTACGCGGCGGAGATGACCGTGTGGCGGTCCCGGCCCTCGCCCTTGGACTCAGAGACGAAACCCGCTTCCGACACCAGGTCATGCACGAGCTTGCGCTCGTAGGAGGACATCGGCGGCAGTGATGCCTCGGCGGCACCCGCTTGGATGCGTTCCACGGCGCGGGACACCAGTGAGGCTAACTCGGCCTGCCGGGCGTCGCGCGAGCCGCCGATATCCAGGATCAACCGCGAGAAAGCTCCGGTCTTGTTCTGCACGGCCAGTCGCGTCAATTCCTGCAAGGCATTGACGGTTTCCGGCTTAGATAGCAAACGCAGGTTCGCGACATCCGAGGAATTGACGGACAGGTATGCCCGCCCATTACGCGCGTCAATGTCGATGTCCCCGTCGAGGTCGCAGATATCGAGGAATTCCTCGATGTAGTCCGCGGCGATGTCCCCCTCCTGCTCGAGCTGGCCGAGCGTGGGGGAATCGTCCGCCGGTCCAGGTGCGGCGATCACGTCAGTGTTCTCAGTCACGTTGGGTCTCTTCTTATTTTTTAGGGCCGGATTGCTTTTTGGCACGATTCTTTGCGACCGGCTGCTGACGCTGAGGCTTCTTGGGCTCTTCGACCACAATCACGTCACCATCCGTGGCGATGAGTTTACCCTTTCGGGCCAGTCGCTCTTCGCGCGCCTTGGCGGCCTCACTGCCGGGCGTGGGCATATTCCGGATGACCAGGAACTGCTGGATCATTGTCCAGATGTTCGAGGTAAGCCAGTAGAACATGACGCCGAGGGGGAAGGCAACACCGGAGAAGGCAAAGACAAGGGGAAGCAGGTAGAGCATGATGCGCTGCTGCTTAAACATGGGGCTTGCCTTGGTTTCCGGCGACATATTCTTGGAGACGATCTGTAGCTGGGTGATGAACTGTGAGGCGGTCATCAGGACCACCATGATGGCCGCGATCCACATAACGACGGCATTGAAGTCCTGACCAGCGACCATTTTCGTCCACTGAGACGCGAACGAGTCATGCAGCGGCGCGTCGCCGAAGAGGGTGGCGTTTCCGAAGCTCTTCGCGAGATCGTCGTTGAGCGGGCCGACTCCAGCCTGACTACGTTGCGCGTCATTCAATACGGAGAACAGGGCGAAGAAGATCGGCATCTGCAGCAACAAAGGCAGGCAGGAGCTCAGCGGGTTGGTGCCTGTGCGCTTGTAGAGCTCCATGGTCTCGCGGGACATGGCCTCGCGCGAAAACTGGTCTTTCTTGCCCTTGTACTTGTCTTGAATCTTCTTGAGTTGCGGCGCGACCTCCAGCATCTTGCGCTGGCTCTTGATCTGCCGCACGAAGATGGGAATCAGGGCGGCCCTGACGACGATCACGAGACCGACGATCGAGAGCACCCATGTGAGGCCGTCGTCGTAGTTCATCCCCATGACGGAGAAGAGGGAGTGGAATGCGACGAGTAGAGCCTCGACGACCCATTTCAGCGGCCAGAGAATCGTACCTAGGAGGTCCATCTTTGCGTCAGCCCTTTCCGTGGCTCGCTGCGATAACAAAACCAAACGACGTCACGATGACGCGACGCTTCCGCCTGAGGGGAACGTCATCGATCCCGCCTTCGGCCCACGGATGGCATCGGCCCAGCCGCAGCGCGGCTCGGGCTGATCCCACGACGAGTCCGTATTCCTGAACGGTGCCGAGTGCATACGCCGAACAGGAGGGGTAGTACCGGCAAACATCGCCGTAGAGCGGGGAAATCACGGCTCTGTACGCACGCAGTACGAGAACCCCCGCGTTGCGTGGGAGGAGTATGAGCGTAGTCAAGAACCTGTTCACCAGTCAGCGATCCGATCGGATCGCTGCCGGGGCCTTACCGGCAACGGATGTAACCGAGATGCGCTGAAACTTCACCAGCGCCACGGACAGTTCCGCATGCAGGGTCGACCACGGCGCATCCGCTGCCGACGGCAGAGCGCGGATGACAACATCCGTGCCGGGCCGTGTGGAGAACAGCACAGCGTAGCTCGCCGCCTTCAAACGACGTCGAACTCGATTGCGCCGCACGGCGTCACCCACGTTTTTCGCCACAATGAAACCGAACCGTGCCGGAGCCTCCTCCGGATTCCGGCGCAGATACGTCACTAGGTGCGGGCCGACGATGCGCGCACCCCGGCGAACGACCGACTTGTAGTCGTCACCGGCGGTGATGCGATTGGCCCCCGCGAGCACGAGAGTGCTTAAGCGGAGAGTTCGATGCGACCCTTGCGACGGCGAGCACCCAGAATCGCGCGGCCGGCACGGGTCTTCATGCGAAGGCGGAAGCCGTGCACCTTGGCGCGACGGCGATTGTTCGGCTGGAACGTTCTCTTGCTCATTGTTCTGTCTCCACGTGTTAAATCTCCGTAGGCCAAACTGAGCGGCCGGGAAAGAGTGAGGTAGCCCTCGGGCTGGGGTCAACTGATTAAAACTACGGCTTTGGCCGGTGATGGTCAAACTCGACCTCCCGAAAACATCGGTTGTACACACAATCGCACCCATTTCGAGCATCGACACGCGCACGAAATGCGAACGAATTTGGCCGGACTGGCGGTGATTGACTACCGTGAGGACAAGTTATCCACAGGTTTTCAACAAACCCTGTGAATTGGGGCTTATTTGCCCACAGGCGGTGGATAACCTTGTGGATGCTTTAGCTGGATTATGCGTTCAGAGACGAGCCCAGTCCTCGATCTCCGTCGTTGTAGAAGGCAACAATGAGAGAAAAGCGGAGAAACCATGGCCACCGAAGAACAGCCCATCACGGAGACCTGGCGGTCTGTCCTGACCAGCCTGGAATCCGACGACAGCATCACGCCCATGCTGTACGGCTTTCTCAACCTGGTCGAACCCAAGGGTATCGCCGCCGGCACGTTCTACCTTGAGGTCCCCAACGAGTTCACGGCCAGCATGCTCAATCAGCGCATGCGAGTGCCGCTCCTGACGGCGATGGGCCACCTGGATGAGGCGTCCGCGGTGTCCACCTTCTATGTGGTCGTCAATCCCGAGCTGGAAAAGGAATCCATCCGGCCGGTGCGCGAATCGAGTTCTCCCCCCGATGTGGAAACCCCAGCCGCACCGCAATCGGTGTTCGAGAGCAGCTCGCCCGAGCGGCCCCATGACACCCGGTTGAACTCGAAGTACAGCTTCGACAACTTCGTGATCGGCCAGTCCAACCGCTTCGCACACGCCGCGGCGGTCGCGGTAGCGGAGGCGCCTGCGAAGGCCTACAACCCTCTCTTCGTCTATGGGTCGTCCGGCCTCGGCAAAACCCACCTCCTGCACGCCATCGGCCACTACGCGATGAGCCTGTACCCCGGCATCCGGGTGCGTTATGTCAGCTCCGAGGAATTCACCAACGACTTCATCAACTCGATCGCCAACAACCGTGGTTCCGCATTCCAGTCGCGTTACCGCAACATCGACATCCTGATGATCGACGACATCCAATTTCTGCAAGGCAAGGCGGAAACGCAAGAAGCCTTCTTCCACACCTTCAACACCCTGCACGATCACAACAAGCAGGTGGTCATCACGAGTGACCTCCCGCCCAAGCACCTCACCGGTTTTGAGGACCGAATGCGGTCACGCTTCGAGTGGGGCCTGATCACGGATGTCCAGGCACCCGACCTGGAAACGCGAATCGCGATCCTACGCAAGAAGGCGCAGAGCGAGAAACTACAGGTCCCGCACGATATTCTCGAGTTTATGGCCTCGAAGGTCTCCTCGAACATCCGTGAACTCGAGGGAACCCTGATCCGGGTGACGGCCTTCGCGAGCCTCAACCGCACCCCGGTCGACATGGACCTGGTGCAGACGGTGTTGAAGGACCTGATCACCCTCGATGAGGACAACGTGATCGCGCCGGTCGATATCATCACCAACACCGCCGACTACTTCAAGCTCTCCGTGGATGACCTCTACGGGTCATCCCGGTCGCAGGCGATCGCCACGGCGCGCCAGATCGCGATGTACCTGTGCCGTGAGCTGACCAACCTCTCCTTGCCCAAGATCGGCCAATTATTCGGCAACCGAGACCACACCACGGTGATGTACGCGAATAAAAAGATCAGCGAACTGATGAAGGAACGCCGGTCGATCTACAACCAGGTGACCGAGCTCACGAACCGCATCAAGCAGAACCACCGTTACAAATAGCGGTATTTCTTCAGTTTTCACACCTGTGGATAACCCTGTGGAAATTGTTTACACAACTGGGCACAACCTGTAGAAACTCAGCGCGTGGTTGTGCAAACTCCCCTCCTTGCCAAACCGGCACGACACCGAAGTGTGCTGGGCACTCACAGGCTGCCAACAAGTTACAAGTTTGTAGTTCCCAGTCGCCTAGCGGCATCCCACAAGTTATCCACAGTTTCCACACCGGTTAAGAAGATTAACAATTAACTTCTCTTTCTCTCCATCCGACAACCTTGAGTGCTCGGCGGTTGCAAAAATTTGCTCCGTGAAACACGGCTACCATTGAGGCCGTATCCAGGTCTCTAACCGAACAGGAGTGACTTCGTGAGATTTCAGGCCAACCGGGACGTCTTCAGTGAAGCCGTCTCTTTCGCTGTCAAGCTCCTTCCCCAGCGGACGACGCTGCCGATTTTGAGCGGTGTGCTGATCGAGGCGACGGCAACCGGGCTGATCCTCTCGTCGTTCGACTACGAGGTCTCCGCGCAAACCGAGATCGCCGCCGACGTCGAAGAAGTCGGCAAAGTTCTCGTCTCGGGACGACTCCTCGCCGACATCGCCAGTCGGATGCCCAACGCACCGGTGCGGTTCTCGACCAACGAATCTCGGATCACGGTCAGTTGTGGCAGTGCGAGTTTCACGTTGCTCTCCATGCCGGTTGAGGAATACCCGAGCATCCCGCAGGTCAGCGCGCAGGCCGGTCTCGTGCCCGCCGAAGAGTTCTCGGCTGCTGTCGCCCAGGTGGCGGTGGCTGCCTCCCGTGACGATGTCACCCCCGTGATCACCGGCGTACAGCTGCAAGTCACGGAAAACAGCCTCAGCCTCGTGGCCACGGACCGGTACCGTGTTGCCGTGCGCGAGATCGACTGGGATAAAGGCAGCACCACGACCACCGACACCATCACGGCCCTGGTTCCCGCCCGCACTCTGCAGGAGGTCGGCAAGACGTTCGGTCACAGCGGCACGATTTCTATCGCGATCACCCACACCGACGACCGCGAGCTCATCGCGTTCACCGCCGATAAGAAAACCGTCACCTCCCTTCTGATCAAGGGAAACTATCCACCCGTGCGGCGCCTGTTTCCCGATAACGTGGACAACTACGCGGTCATGAACACGGCGGACCTGATCGAGGCGACCCGTCGAGTGCAGCTCGTCCTCGAGCGCGAAGCAGCCCTGAGGTTCACCTTCACCGCCGACGGTCTCACCCTCGAGGCGGTCGGATCGGAGCAGGCCCAGGCATCGGAGACGATCGACGCGATCCTGTCCGGCACGGACACGGTCGTTTCGTTGAAACCTCAGTTTTTGCTGGACGGCCTGGGCGCGGTGCACTCGGAATTTGTGCGAATCTCTTTCACGAAGACCGAGAATCCCAACAAGCCGGGCCCGGTTCTGATCACCAGCCAGACCTCTCGGGATCAGCCGGGCGCCGACAGCTACAAGTACCTGCTCCAGCCCAATCTGCTGTTGCGCTAGGACAATCTCGGAAGGAACAGCCATGCACATCGGCATCATCGGCCTGGGAAAAATGGGCGCGAACATGCGCGACCGTCTGCGGGCCAATGGCGTCGAGGTCACTGGTTTCGACCGCAACCCCGAGATCTCGGACGTTGCCGGCACCGCTGAGCTGATTGCCGCGCTGCCGGCTCCGCGGCTTGTTTGGGTAATGGTCCCGGCCGGTGCCGCGACGGATGCCGTGATCGCCGAATTGGCCACTGAGCTTAGCGCCGGCGACCTCGTCATCGACGGCGGAAACTCGCGCTTCACCGATGACTTCGCCCATGCCGCTCTTCTGGCGGCATCGGGCGTGCATTACGTCGACGCCGGGGTGTCCGGGGGCGTGTGGGGGCTGACCAATGGATTCGGGCTGATGGTCGGTGGCGCCGCCGAGCAGGTCGAGCGGGCCATGCCCGTCTTCGACGCTCTGCGTCCCGAGGGCCCACGCGACGAGAGTTTCGTGCATGCCGGCGCGGTCGGCGCCGGGCATTACGCGAAGATGGTGCACAACGGAATCGAGTATGCCCTCATGCAGTCATACGCCGAGGGCTATGAACTGCTGGAGAAGCGCAGTGACCTGATCACCGACGTTCCCGGCGTGTTCAAGGCCTGGCAGCGCGGCACCGTGGTGCGGTCCTGGCTGCTTGAACTTCTCGTGCGAGCCCTGGACGACGACCCGGAACTTCAGAACATCGAGGGTTTCGTCGAGGACTCCGGTGAGGGCCGCTGGACCATCGAAGAGGCCATCAATAACGCCGTTCCCGTACCGACGATCAGCGCGGCCATCTTCGCGCGGTTCGTGTCCCGGCAGGACGACTCCCCCGCGATGAAGGCGGTCGCGGCCCTGCGCAATCAGTTCGGCGGCCACGCCGTCAAAACGGCCGACTGACCCGAGTGCGGGTCCAACATCTGTCTCTGACCGACTTTCGCAACTATGCGCAGGTCGAGGTGCCGTTCGCGCCGGGACCCAATCTGATCGTGGGCCGGAATGGGCAGGGAAAGACCAATCTCGTCGAGGCCCTGGGATTCCTCAGTACCCTCAGTTCGCACCGGGTCTCCAACACCTCCGCCATGATCAGGGCCGGTCGCGACGCCGGCATCATCCGGGCCAAGCTCGAGTTCAACGGCCGCGAGATCCTGACCGAGGTGCAGATCAACCGCTCGGGCCTGAACCGGGCCCAAGTCAACCGGTCGGTGATCAAGACTCGAGAACTCCCACGTTTTTTCTCCAGCGTGCTCTTCGCCCCTGAAGACCTGGCGCTGGTTCGGGGTGACCCGTCCGGGCGCCGGCGATTCCTCGACCAATTGCTCGTGCTGCGCACCCCCCGGCTTAGCGGGGTTCTGGCCGACTACGACCGGGTGCTGCGCCAGCGGAATACGCTGCTGAAGTCGGCGCGGGCCTCGGGCGTGCGCACCACCCAGCTTGGAACACTCGAAATCTGGGACGATCGCCTCGTTGCTCTCGGCTCCGAGATCATCGACGAGCGGGCCGAACTCGTTCGCCTGCTCGGGCCACCTCTGGGTGCTGCGTACCGGGCGGTCGCGGGGGAAGACCATGGGCCGATGTTGGTTCCATCACTCAGCATCCTGGGTGCAGACGAGGATGCAGCGATGGAGGCGATGGCCTCGACGGGCTCGGTTCCCACCGGTTCGGTTTCGTCAGCCTCGGTTTCGACAGGATCGACCACCGGGGACTCGTTTCGCATGGCACTGGCCGCCCTTCGTCGCAAGGAGCTCGACCGGGGTATGACCCTGGTCGGACCGCATCGGGACGACCTGGTCTTCGCGCTCAATGCACTGCCCGCCAAGGGCTATGCCAGCCATGGTGAGTCGTGGTCGTTCGCCCTCGCCCTGAAACTCGCCTCGGCGGAGCTGCTGCGCCGGGACTCCACGACGGGCGACCCGGTCCTGATCCTCGACGACGTCTTCGCCGAACTGGATCTGAGCCGCCGGAGACGTCTGGCCGCCGCCGTCACCGGTTTCGAACAGGTTCTGATCACCGCGGCGGTGCTCGAAGACGTGCCGGAAGAACTCACCGAGCACACCATCCACATCCATGCCGGGGCGGTCGTCGATGGCTGAGCCGAGCGAGGCCTCCCGGGTCTATCTGCGCTTCAAGGACGTATTCGGTGACCCAAACGCCAAGCGCAGCCGCGCCCGACGGCGTCCTGGAGCCGAAATCGGCTCGAGCGTTCCGTTCGGCGCGGGCCGGGATCCTCGGGGACTGAGCGATACGATCAACTCGCTCACGCTGCAGCTGGGCTGGAATTCACCGCTGGCCCAATCGGAGCTGCTTGCCTCCTGGACCCTGCTGGCCGGCGAGGAGACGTCGAAACACTCGACCCCGGTCGGAATCGACGAGGGCGTTCTGACGGTGCAGTGCGAGTCGACGGCCTGGGCGACGCAGCTGCGCATGATGCGGGTGGAGATCATGACGCATATCGCCGTGAAGTATCCGGACGCAGGCATCGAGTCGATCCGTTTTCAAGGGCCTAACGCTCCCTCCTGGAAAAAGGGTCCCAGATCAATTCCAGGGCGCGGTCCACGCGATACCTATGGGTAACTGGCCAAAACAGGTCAACCCGGTGCATTAAACGCCGCAGATGCCCGATTTGGCCCGCAGTGCTTGGCGTCTTTGGTAGGCTAAAGGGTCGCCCGCGCGACGGTCAGGAGCCCCATTACAGATGTCAGTTGACCCACAGATCGAGCCGGAGCACGGATACGGCGCAGACGATATCCAAGTTCTCGAGGGACTTGAAGCCGTTCGTAAACGACCCGGAATGTATATCGGGTCCACCGGACCTCGCGGTCTGCACCACCTCGTCTACGAGATCGTGGACAACTCCGTCGACGAGGCCCTCGCCGGTTATTGCGACACCATCGACATTAAGATCCTGGCGGATGGCGCGGTTCGCGTCGCCGACAACGGCCGCGGAATCCCGGTCGACATTCACAAGGCGGAGGGCCGCTCGACCGTCGAGGTCGTGCTCACCGTGCTGCACGCCGGAGGCAAGTTCGGCGGCGGAGGGTACGCGGTGTCAGGCGGTCTGCACGGCGTGGGCAGCTCGGTTGTCAACGCGCTGTCCAGCCGCCTCGAGGTGGAGGTACGCCGCCAGGGTCACGTCTGGCGCCAGAGCTTCCACGACGGCGTGCCCAACGCTCCCCTCACCATGGACGAGCCGTCGGATGCAACCGGCACCACCATCACGTTCTGGCCAAGTTCGAAGACCTTTGAGACCACGGACTTCGACTTCGAGACTCTGCGAGCCCGCTTCCAGCAGATGGGCTTCCTGAATAAGGGACTCAGCCTCACGCTCACCGACGAGCGGCCGCAGAACCTCGACGACGAGGGCACGCCGGTCACCAAGACCTTCCTCTACGAGAACGGCCTTGTCGACTACGTCGAATACCTCAACCGGGCCAAGAAAGCCGACCTGGTCAACGACGAGATCATCTCGTTCGAGTGGGAAGATCACGAACGCAAGATGGCGCTTGAAGTGGCCATGCAGTGGACCACCGCCTACACCGAGAGCGTGCACACCTACGCGAACACGATTAACACCCACGAGGGAGGCACCCACGAGGAGGGCTTCCGCGCCGCGCTCACCACCCTCGTCAACAAATACGCCCGGGAAAAGGGCATCCTGAAGGAAAAAGACGACAACCTCACCGGTGACGACGTGCGCGAGGGCCTGACCGCCGTGGTCTCGATCAAGCTCGC
Organism: Cryobacterium sp. TMT1-19; assembly: GCF_004403055.1. Classification (NCBI taxonomy): domain Bacteria; kingdom Bacillati; phylum Actinomycetota; class Actinomycetes; order Micrococcales; family Microbacteriaceae; genus Cryobacterium; species Cryobacterium sp. TMT1-19. The sequence goes on along the minus strand of NZ_SOHB01000005.1, from coordinate 81,599 downwards.
CGAACCGCAGTTCGAGGGACAGACGAAGACCAAGCTGGGCAACACCGAGGCGAAGTCCTTCGTGCAGAAGGTCGCCAACGACCAGCTATCCGACTGGTTCAACCGCAACCCCAACCCGGCGCGGGAAATCATCCGCAAGGCGCTTCAAGCGTCGAACGCACGGATGGCCGCCCGCAAAGCGCGAGAGACCGCCCGGCGCAAGGGACTCCTCGAGGGTGGCGGCATGCCCGGCAAGCTTAAGGACTGCCAGAGCAAGGACCCATCGCTTTCCGAGATCTTCATCGTGGAGGGTGACTCGGCCGGCGGATCCGCCGTGCAGGGCCGCAACCCCGAGTTCCAGGCGATTCTGCCCCTGCGGGGCAAGATCCTGAACGTGGAGAAGGCCCGGCTCGACCGTGCCCTCGGCAATGCCGAGGTTCAGGCCATGATCACGGCCTTCGGCGCCGGCATGGGCGAAGAGTTCAACCCCGACAAGGTGCGGTACCACAAGATCGTTTTGATGGCCGACGCTGATGTCGACGGCCAGCACATCACGACCCTGCTGCTCACATTGCTCTTCCGGTATATGCGGCCGCTTATCGATCTCGGATATGTCTACCTGGCCCAGCCGCCGTTGTACCGCCTCAAATGGGCGAACTCGGCACACGAGTACGTCTACTCCGACCGAGAGCGCGACGCGCTCCTCGAAGACGGAGCCGCGGCCGGCAAGCGCATTCCGAAGGACAACGGGATCCAGCGCTACAAGGGTCTGGGCGAGATGGACTACAAGGAGCTGTGGGAAACCACAATGGCACCCGAGTCCCGCACTCTGCTGCAGGTCACCCTCGACGATGCTGCCGCCGCCGACGAAATCTTCTCCACTTTGATGGGCGAGGACGTCGAGTCCCGCCGTAACTTCATCCAGAAAAACGCGAAGGACGTGCGTTTCCTTGACATCTGACCACTCCAACACCGGCGGCACCTCGGGCGAGGGCCCCGATGGGACCGACATAGACGCCGCGTCCCTGGCAGCAGACACCGCGGCCAAGGCTGCGCACCTCGTGCAGCACGGCAAGATCGATCAGGTCGACCTGCAGCTGGAAATGCAACGCTCCTACCTCGACTACGCGATGAGCGTCATCGTCGGGCGCGCGCTGCCCGACGTGCGCGACGGCATGAAGCCCGTGCACCGTCGCGTCATCTACGCCATGTTCGACGGCGGCTACCGTCCGGACAAGGCGTTCTCCAAGTGTGCCCGCGTGGTGGGCGACGTGATGGGGCAGTTTCACCCCCACGGTGACTCCTCGATCTACGACGCGCTCGTGCGCCTCGTACAGCCTTGGAGCCTTCGTTATCCGCTGGCCCTCGGGCAAGGCAACTTCGGCTCCCCCGGCAACGACGGCGCCGCAGCCCCACGGTACACCGAGACGAAGATGGCCCCGCTCGCACTCGAGATGGTGCGCGACATCGACGAGGACACCGTCGACTTCCAGGACAACTACGACGGCCGCACACTCGAGCCCACCGTGCTGCCCTCCCGCTTCCCGAACCTGCTGGTCAACGGCTCGGTCGGCATCGCCGTGGGTATGGCCACAAACATCCCGCCGCACAACCTGCGCGAGGTGGCGGCCGGCGCCCTGTGGTACCTGCAGAACCCCGACGCGACCCGCGATGAACTGCTCGAAGCGCTGATCCAGCGCATCAAGGGCCCCGACTTCCCCACCGGCGCTCAGATCCTCGGCATCAAGGGCATCCAGGATGCCTATCGCACCGGCCGTGGTTCCATCACCATGCGTGCCGTGGTGAGCATCGAGGAGCTCCAGGGTCGCACCTGCCTGGTGATCACCGAGCTGCCGTACCAGGTCAACCCGGACAACCTCGCGATCAAGATCGCCGATCTGGTCAAGGACGGCAAGATCGGCGGCATCGCCGACATCCGTGACGAGACCAGTGGCCGCACGGGTCAGCGCCTTGTGATCGTTCTCAAGCGCGACGCGGTGGCGAAGGTCGTGCTGAACAACCTCTACAAGCACACCCAGCTGCAGGAGAACTTCGGCGCGAACATGTTGGCCATCGTCGACGGGGTGCCGCGCACCCTGTCCCTCGACGGCTTCATTTCCGCGTGGGTCGCCCACCAGGTCGAGGTCATCGTGCGGCGCACCCAGTTCCGCCTGAAGAAAGCCGAAGCGGATGCGCACATCCTGCGCGGCTATCTCAAGGCCCTCGACGCCCTCGACGAGGTGATCGCCCTCATCCGTCGCTCCCCCACCGTCGACGACGCTCGTACCGGCCTGATGGAACTGCTGGACGTGGACAAGCTCCAGGCCGATGCGATCCTGACCATGCAGCTGCGACGTCTGGCTGCTCTGGAACGTCAGAAGATCATCGATCAGGCTGCCGAGTTGGAACTGCAGATCGTGGAGTTCCAGTCGATCTTGGCCAGCCCGGAGCGTCAGCGCACCATCATCAGCGATGAGCTCACCGAGATCACCGACAAGTTCGGCGACGACCGGCGCACCGAGATCATGTTCGGCTTCGACGGTGACATGTCGATCGAGGACCTTATCCCCGAAGAGGAGATGGTGGTCACGGTTACCCGCGGCGGCTACATCAAGCGCACGCGCAGTGACAATTACCGCAATCAGCACCGCGGCGGCAAGGGTGTCAAGGGAGCCCAGCTGCGGGCGGACGACGTGGTCGAGCACTTCTTCGTCACGACCACGCACCACTGGCTGCTGTTCTTCACGAACACCGGGCGCGTCTACCGGGCCAAGGCCTACGAAGCGCAGGAATCCGGCCGGGACGCGAAGGGCCAGCACGTCGCCAACCTGCTCGCGCTGCAGCCGGGTGAGGAGATCGCGCAGATCCTGGACATTCGCGACTACGGCGTGGCCCAGTACCTGACGCTTGCGACCCGCGACGGCCTGATTAAGAAGACCGAGCTGCGCGAATACGACACGAACCGCACGGGCGGCATCATCGCGATCAAGCTGCGCGAGGGCGACGAACTTGTCTCGGCCCTGCTGGTCGAAAACGACTCCGACCTGCTGCTCGTCTCCAAAAAAGGAATGTCGATCCGGTTCACGGCATCGGATGAGGCGTTGCGCCCGATGGGACGCAGCACCTCCGGCGTCATCGGAATGCACTTCCGCGGCGAGGACAGCCTGCTGGACGCATCCGTGGTCTCGGGCGACGGCTATGTGTTCGTCGTGACCGAGGGCGGCTACGCCAAGCGCACCGCAGCCGACCAGTACCGCCTCCAGAACCGAGGCGGCCTGGGCATCAAGGTGGCCAAGCTCAACGACGACCGTGGCGACCTGGTGGGTTCGTTGATCGTCGACGAAGAAGACGAGGTGCTCGTGGTACTTGCCAGCGGCAAGGTGGTACGCTCGGACGTCTCCGAGGTCCCGGCCAAGGGACGGGACACGATGGGCGTTGTTTTCGCTAAGTTTGCGGATGAAGACAGAATCATCGCCATTGCGAAAAACACCGAGCGCAATCTGGTGGCCGAGATTCTTGCGGCCGAACCGGAAAACGCCTTGGGAGAGGAAGAACCTGTAAATGAGTAGTGTCGCCGAAAAGCTCGCCAAGAAATCCAGCCGCAAGCCGGCCGCGACCAAGCAGGTGCGGCTCAAGCTCGTCTACGTGGATTTCTGGTCGGCTGTCAAACTGTCTTTCCTGATCGCTCTGTGCCTGGGCATCGTCACGATCGTGGCCACGTTCCTGATCTTCACGATCCTGAACGGAACGGGCATCTTCGGCAAGGTCGATGACCTGTACACCGATATCGCCGGCGCCTCGTCCGATCTGGCCAGCATCCTGTCCATCGGGAACGTGATGGGCTTCGCCTTCGTCGTGGCCATCTTGAACACGGTCGTCATCACAGCGCTGGGAGCCGTATACGCGGTTCTGTACAACCTGAGCGTGAAGATCACCGGCGGCTTGCTCGTCGGATTCACCAACAACTAGTCGTCGGATGTTGCCGGTCGGGTCGCTTTGCGGCTCGATTGGGACAATCCCGTCGAATCGGGTAGTCTCAAACTCGCCCATTAGGGGGATATAGCTCAGTTGGTTAGAGCGCTTCGCTGATAACGAAGAGGTCCCAGGTTCAAATCCCGGTATCCCCACGCAAGAAAAGTTTCGACACCGCGGCATGCAATCCCCGTGATCATGCGGGGCCATAGCTCAATTGGTAGAGCGCCTGCTTTGCAAGCAGGAGGTCCGGGGTTCGATTCCCCGTGGCTCCACAAAATAAGAACGCCCGGCCCCTTTTTTTGGGGCCGGGCGTTCTCCATTTATCGAACCTCAGTCACTTTCGCACAGCTTCACCCTGCGATTTGGTACGGTGAGGCGCATGTCAGCCAGCAACCGCCCAGCACCAGCAGCCGCAATGCCGCCCTCCCGGCCCACGGCCGACAGGCTCGCGATCACGGCCCTCTGGATGGGCATTGTGGCCTTCGCCGGCGGCTGGCTCCCGATTCTCGGCCTGTTGCTCGCGAGCGTAGGGATTGTGCTCGGCATTATCGCGCTGCGGCGCTCGAATCGCCGGGATCTGGCGCAGATCGGGCTGATCCTCTCGATCGTCGCTGCGCTGTTCAATGTGGTCATCGACGTGATTGTCGTCATGTCGCTTCTGACGCAGCTCGAAGAACTCGAGGGTGCCTCGACGATTCTTCTCGGCTGAGCCGGCAACCCGAAAGAAAAGGGGAGGACCCGCATCCCCTGGATGCGGGCCCTCCCCTGGCGTTGCGGTGCTGCGGTCTAGTCTTCGACTGACGTGGCGGCGGCGGGATCATCTTCAGCGACCCACAGCTCGTCGTCGGCGCGGAAGGTCTGCCAGACGGCGTAGGCGACGCCTGCGGCGGCGGCCAGGGCAACACCGAGTGCGATGTAGGTGCCGGCGCCAGGACCCTTGTTCTCTAGCACGACAGGCTTCTGGAACCGCACGCGGTTCAGTGCCGCACGAACGCGGGCGTCGCGGGCGACGTCCCCGACGCTCATCACCGAGCCGATGGCCGTGCCGATTCCGCTGCCGATTCCGGGCAACACCCGGTCGATGACCTGGTGGCGAACACCTTCGGCGAGATCCTGAGTGGCCTGCACTCCAGGGCGCAAAAGGTGCTCATAGCTTTCACGCACGCGGGGAGCTACTTCTTCACGGGTGAGGATGCCGGCCTGGCGGCTGGCCTCCCGTGCAATGGCGTTGGCACGCTCGAGCACTTCCTGCTGGTTGTTCCATAATTCGTCTGCGCTCTTACGCAGCCGAGTAAGTTCCTTGCGGCGCTTGCGTGACAGGCTCATCTGGACCCTCCATCGATGTCATGTGGCGAACACTGTCCATCTTGCCACGCAATCGTCTGGGAGGGCTCTGGGTAGAGCCGGTGTCGATCGGAATCCACCAATCCGGCTGTGCAAGAATTGACTTCATGTCTAAGCACACTGCGGTCGCAACGCTCAATACCACCCTCGGACCGATCAAGGTCAACCTCTTCGGCAATCACGCGCCGAAGACCGTCAAGAACTTCGTCGGTCTCGCAACCGGCGAGATCGAGTGGAAGCACCCCGCCACCGGTCAAACCTCCAACGCACCTCTCTACGACGGTACGGTCTTCCACCGCATCATCAAGGACTTCATGATCCAGGCCGGCGACCCGCTCGGCCAGGGCACCGGCGGACCGGGCTACCAGTTCGACGATGAAATCAACTCAGACCTCGACTTCACACAGCCGTACGTGCTCGCAATGGCGAACGCCGGTATCCAGGGCGGACGCGGAACCAACGGTTCGCAGTTCTTCATCACCGTCGTGCCGACGACCTGGCTGCAGGGCAAGCACACCATCTTCGGTGCCGTCGAAGACAAGGACTCCCGTGCGATCGTCGCCAAGCTCGCGACCGTGCCCACCGACGGCCGCGACCGTCCGCAGACCGAAGTCGTCATCGAGAGCGTCACCGTCGAGCAGGTCTAGGCTCCGCCTACGATGACAGGCCTGCCCGGAACCGCCGCTAACTTCTGCTACCGGCATCCGGGCAGGCAGAGTTACATCCTCTGCCAGCGCTGCGGGCGCACAATCTGCCCTGACTGCCAGACTCAGGGCGCCGTCGGCGTGATCTGCCCCGAGTGCATGAACGAACAGCGCAGGCATGCCCCGCGCACCAAGCCGGCCATCCTGACCCGGCTGAAGAGCACCTCGCACCCGGTGACCACAGTGATCATCGCCGTCACACTGGCGATATACCTGCTGCAGTTCATCCTGGGTGCTGGTTTCACCAGCCTCCTCTGGTACGCGGGCGTTTACTCCTCTCCCGGGAGCTTTGAGCCCTGGCGCATGCTGACGAGCGTGCTGGTGCACGGCTCCATCTTCCACGTACTGCTGAACATGTACACGCTCTGGATCTTCGGTCAGATCCTTGAGGGAATGCTCGGTCGTGGCCGTTTCCTCGCCCTGTACGTGCTGAGCGGCCTCGCCGGATCTCTGGGCGTCCTGTTCCTGTCCGACCCCCGGATTCCCGTTGTCGGCGCCTCCGGCGCCATCTTCGGCCTGATGGGCGCGTTCCTGATCATCCAGCGGCGCCTGGGCGGAAACGCGACCCAGCTTTTGATCCTGGTCGGCATCAACCTGGTGATCGGATTCCTACCGGGGCTGAATGTGGCCTGGCAGGCGCACGTGGGCGGTCTGATCGCTGGTGCGGTGGTCGGGCTGATCTTCGTGCAGACCCGCCGCATCAAGCAGCAGCGGCTGCAGACCGTGCTGATAACGGTTTTCGGGGCGTTTCTGGTGGTCGTCAGCGGTGCGATGTTCCTGACCTAGCTCGCCGCGTGAGCCCCGATTGCCCGGGGCAATGTGGGTTCGCGGAGGGTGGCGGAGAAGGTTGTTCCCGATGCCGACGCAGGCGCGCAGGGGACCGCGGCGCGGGCGGTACGTGCGGCCCGACCGCCGTGTCTGTCGAGCCCGAGGCCTGCAGCTACTCTGCCCGAACGAATTCGACGGAGATTCTTCTCTGAACAGCCCGTTTGGGCTGACGAACAGGTGTTTGACCCAGAATCTCCGTCGAATTGGTTCGACGCCGGGCACGACGCTCCGCCGGGGATGAACGCGTGCCCGCAGTGCGGTCAGTCCGCGACCTTCCGGGAGCGACACAACCAAACGATGAGGACTCACTCCCCTAGGGAGTGGCTTCGGCCGCCTGATCACGCAGATAGCCGGCGAATCCTTCTGGAGTGCGCCCGGCAAGGCGACCGGAGGTAACAACGGGGATCAGTTCGGTGCGAATCTCGCTCACCCTGAGACTGCGCAGGGCGGAGACCAGCCGCACGTCCTCATGCCCGTCGACGCGCGCGAATTCTCCGGCGTGCAAATACCGGTCGGCGCGCACTCCGAGGTTCGCACCGTGCACATAGGTGTGGCCCTCGACCAGGCGGTGCTGGGCGTCCCACCGTTCCCTGCCTCCGTCGGACAACCCGTCGTCGGGAACCACGGTTCCCAGGACGAGATCGATGGAGTTGCGGGCGAATGCGAGCTGAACGGTCAGCCAGTTCGGCGGCACAGCGGAGTCGGCATCCGTCGTCGCGATCCACGTCGCCGAGGTGAACTGGTCAGAGGTCGGCACAAGGTGCCGCACCCCGGCGCGGCGGGCAACGCCGACGGCGCCACCGTTCGTCTGGATGCTCGCGAATATCGGCCACTCCGAGGCGACGTCGGCTGTACCATCGCTGCACCGGTCGAGCACGACCACGACGTCGATGACCGGCGGCGCCTGACCGGCCACCCCGCCGACCTCCCCGACGGCCACGGCCAACGCCGACAGGCATCTCGGCAGGAGCTCCTCCTCATTGCGGGCCGGTACCACGACGATGATTCTGTCGATCGCGCCGCGGCCGCTCACGGAACCAGGCCTTCGCGTTGTGCGACCGAGCGAGCCGGCGCGGCTTCGAACACCTCGAGCAGGAAGTCGCGTTCCCGATGCTCAACCGTGCGCTCGAACCCGGCCAGCCTGCCGAGCTCTGCGTGCACCTGGTCGCCGGTCAGTGGATATTCCGGCACCGGATGCCGCCAGTGGCAGGCCACGAGCACACCACCGGCAGCAAGGCTGTCGCGGCATCGCCCGAGAACCGCTCGCAATTCCTCCGCCGAGAAGTAGTACCCGACCTCGGAGAACACGATGAGATCGAAGGAGCCCTCCGGCCACTCGGTGGGCAGGGTGCGCCGTGCGAAAGTGACGCTGGGGCGTGACACCAGCCGGGCGCGGGCGACCTGGAGCGGCTGCTCGGCGATGTCGACCGCGGCGACAGTGTCGCAATGGTCGGCAAGACCAGCCGTCAGCATGCCGATCGAGCAGCCCAGTTCCAGCGCCGCTCGGAAGCGTTTCCGAGGCAGCGCCGACAGGGTCAGTGACCGCTTGCGCTCCTCGTACCAGCGAGTTTCGAAACTCCACGGGTCACGGTTCCCGGCGTAGAACTCCTCAAAGAAATCCCCGGTCAGACTCGCTCTATTCCCCGACTCTTTCTCAGTTTCGATCTCGATGAAGATCTCATACTCGCGTTCGAAGTGCGCACCGAAGGCCGCCTGGATGATCGCTTCGTCGCCGGGCAGCTCGGACAGCGGCTGCACCTGACTGATGTGCAGGGCCATTGCCCTAGATTTACGCCGACGGTCTTCGGGCGCCAGATCAAGGGTTCGCAGCACGCCGTCCGACCAGATCGGGTCCCCCGGGGAGGACCAGTGCCAGGCCCAAATCGGGTATTCGAAGAGGCTGACACCTCGGCCGCGGGCCGCGTGGCGGGCGGCCTCGGCCGCCGCCGCATGGTCAGGATGGCCGTCCAGGCTCCAGGGGGCGACCAACCAGGTTCCCGGCCCGCCGGCCCCGAGCTCGGCGGAAATCGCCCGGGACGCCTCCTCCGGGCGCTCGGCGAGGGATCCGTCGGGGAGCTCGACCAGGCGCACCAGGGCCGAGGGCGCCAGGGCGGTGACGGCAGCCGTCACCTCAACCCGGCGCAATTCCGCAAGCCGCCCGGGGTCGTGCGTACGGGACAGGGGATGGGAGGCCTCACCATTGGTGAGCACCACAACCGTCACCGGAACTCCGGCCCCCCCGGCCCGGGCGATCAGCCCGCCGGCACCGAGCGTTTCGTCGTCGGGATGCGACGCGACCACGACGAGTCGGCGCAATTCGTCGATGCGCAGTGCCTGCACGCCGGCCGCATCACCATGCACCGCCGTCCACACGGTTTCGGCCGTGCCGGCATCCGTGTGACTGAAGCTCACCACGGGGATACCCCGGCGTCCCGTAGTCGGCGACCGAGCGCCGCGTCGTCCCGTTCGGCGTGGTGCTGGCGAACGTAGAGCTGCAGATCGGCGATGCGCCCAGCGTGCCGAGCGTCGAAGGCGAGCGGCGCGGGGCCGAGCGCGTGGCCCGTGCGGGTGATCACCTCGTCGACCGTGCGCGCGACCTGGCCGCGCACCCGCTCTGCCAGGAGTGCGCCCTGGTCGCCGACGGCGTCCCCGGCGTCGATCGCCGCCGCGGCGGCAGCCAGGGAGGTCCCGGCGGCGGTCAGCGCGAGGTCGAGGGCGCCCAGGTGCGCGAGCGCGATCTGATCGGGCTCTCGCTCGAGTACGGACTCCCAGACCCGCCTGGCCAGACCCACGGCGCCACCCCACCAGCAGGCCGCGACTCCGATCCCACCCCAGGCGAAGCCCGGTCTGCGGAGGTACCAGCCGTCGTCGCCGACCGGCCAGGCCATAGTGCCTCGGAACTCGACCGGTCCGCTCGGCACGGCGGGGAGCCCTCGGCTCACCCAGGCGTCCGTGCGGACGGTGATGCCGGGGTCGGCCAGGTCGACCACGAACAGCCGCCGGGTGGTGGCCGTGGTGTTCGCTGTGACCAGGGCGTGGCTGAGCGAGCCGGCGAGCGAGCACCAGGGTTTCGTGCCGTCGAGACGCCACCGTTCGCCGCCGACCGGTCTCGCCTCGAGACGAGACCCCGCGGCCTCGGCGGCGAAGACGCCCCAGCTCGGTTCCGGGCTGCCCCCCGCGACGAGCCCGGCCGGATCCAGGGCGGCCTGGTCGAGGATGGCGAGGGCGTCCAGGTGCGCCTCGGCTACCCGCGCGGCCGTGAGGTCCGCGGCGGCCAGGGAAGCCAGGGTTTCAAGCAGGCCCAGCGTCCGCCCTGACCCTGGTCGGGGAACGGAGCCGCCGAGCGCGCGGGAGAGCTCCAGGGCCCGCCCCGCGTCTCCGTTCACTGCGAAGGCAGCCGTTGCGGCGTCGCGCAGGCTGGACTCCGCCGTGCGTTTCCCGGGCACGGTCAGCCAGGTCGGTCCCGGACTTTCTATCCTCGTCAAACCGACCTCCTGGTTTGGTACCGACCACACCAGGCTCCGTGTCCAGGTGCGTGAAACAGGAGGCTTAGCTTCCGACTCAGGCCCTGCCGGCTGGCCTGGTCGGGGCCTTGGCCGGCGCCTTGCGCGGGGTGCGGTTCTCGGCGCTGACCATCCAGGCGTACTGTTCCAGCTTCTCGATAAAGCCGTGCAGGATGTCGGCGCTCGTCGGGTCTTCCTCGTCGACCGCGTCGTGAACGGCACGGATGTTGTCGACCGTCGCGTCGAGGCGGTCGGTGACCAGGCCGACGGTCTCCGAGGTGTCCACCTCTCCGGCGGGGAACTTGGGCAGGTGGGTGGTCGCCGTGACCGTCTCGCTTCGGCCGTCCGGCAGGGCGTCGAGCGCGCGCATCCGCTCGGCCAGCTGGTCGGAGAATAGTCGGGCATCGTCGATGATCTCGTCGAGCTGGAGGTGCAGGTCTCGGAAGTTCTTGCCCACGACGCTCCAGTGCGCCTGCTTGCCCTGCACGTGCAGCTCGATCAGGTCGACGAGAACGGACTGCAGGTTGGAGCCGAGTTCTGCTGATGCTTTCATGAGTTACGCCTCTTCTCACACAGCGGAAACACGTCTCGACCGCGTCTCGGCCGGTGCCCCCGCTTGGTTTCACACAGCACCCTAGCAGGTGCACAATGTGAGACACAGCGCCGGGGTTCAGCGAGCTGTTCGGCCGCGGTTGCCTCCCGGAAAAGTTATCCACAGGTTTGTCCACATGGGGATAATTACACCGTTGTCATTATCCCGTCGCGGGGGTGCGGGACGGGGTCTCGACAGGCGTGACCACCGGGCCGGATAAGGGCGGGATCAGCGCCAGCGGGTGGTCATCAGGAAGCCAACAAAGGCGATCCCGAAACCGACCAGAATGTTCCACGACCCGAAACCAGCGACGGGCAGTGTTCCCTGGCTCACGTAGAAGACGATGATCCAGGCCAGCCCGATGAGCATGAAACCGAACATCACCGGCTTGAACCACACGGCGTTCGGACCGGCCTCGCCGGAGCGGGCGACCTCGGTGCGGGCGGGCTTGCTGCGGGGATTCGAGCGTGACATGCCTGCGATTCTAGCGTCTTTGGCTGGATCGACCGGCAGGTGCCCGGCAGAGAGGACCCACCTCCCCGATTAGGATTGAGTCCATGTCCGAGCGAGCAGATCAGCCTCCCGCAGAGGCGACCCGCCACGCCCCCCGCCACAAGAGTCGCCCGCGACTCAGTGCCGTGGGGATCATCGGCGAGGTGCTCATCACGGCCGGCGTTCTCGTGCTCGCATTCCTGGGCTGGCAACTCTGGTGGAATGACATGATTATGGCCGGCCAGCAGTCGAAGGCGGCGGCCGAGATCAGCCAGACCTGGATTGACGACGAGCGGTCCAGTCGCGATCAGGCCGCGGATACCCCGCAGACAACCGACCCGGGGGAGTCGGCCCCGGCCGACTTCGGTGACCCGGTCGTCCGTGAGGCTCCCCCCAGCGCCCAATCCTTCGCCGTGCTCTACGTCCCGCGATTCGGGGCGGACTATCACCGGTCCATCGCCGAGGGGATTGACAACAATGTGCTCAACAGCTCCCGGTCGGGGATCGGCCACTACCCCGACACCCAGATGCCCGGTGAGCTCGGCAACTTCGCCCTGGCGGCGCACCGCAGCGCCAACGGCGGTGGCATGCACCTGATCAACGAACTCCAGCTGGGCGACGCGATCTACGTTCAGACCGCTGACGGCTACTACACCTACCGGTTCCGCGACCTCGAGTACGTCGCCCCGACCGCGGTCGATGTGATCGCGCCGGTGCCGCACAATCCGGATGTGGCGCCCGTCGACCGGTTCATCACGCTCACGAGCTGCAATCCCCTGCTCTCCACGGCCGAGCGCATCATCGCGTACGGTGTTTTCGAGGCGTGGCAACCGACATCGGCCGGCCCGCCGGCCGAAGTCGCGACCGTTATCAATGCCCAGGCCCAGGGCTAGGAGGCTCGGATGTACGCTGCTCTCTGGCGGGTTCTGCCCGGACCGGTCTGGCTCCGGATCGTGCTGGTGTTCGTGCTGCTCACAGCCATGTTGTTCGTGCTTGCCACCTGGGCGTTCCCATGGGTGGATTCCATTGTCAACAATCAGGAAGTCACGGTAGGAAGCCCATGACCCGCATCCTCGTCATCGATAACTACGACAGTTTCGTCTACACGCTCAACGGCTACCTGATGGAGCTCGGAGCCGAAACGGTCGTGCTGCGCAACGATGCCTTCGAGCCGGAGGAGGCCGCGGCCCGCATCGCGGAATTTGACGGCGTGCTCATCTCACCCGGTCCCGGCAAGCCGTCCGACGCCGGCGTCTCCGTGCCGATCGTGCGCGCCGCCCTCGGTTCCGGCCAGCCCCTGTTCGGCGTCTGCCTGGGGCACCAGGCGATTGCCGAGGCCTTCGGGGCCACGGTCACCAACGCCGAAGAACTCATGCACGGCAAGACCAGCCTGATCACGCACGACGGCAGCGACTTCTACGCCGGCGTGCCGCAGCCGTTCACGGCGACGCGGTATCACTCGCTCGCCGTCGTCGACGGCACCGTGCCGAGCGACCTGATCGTCACCTCACGCACGCAGGGCGGCGTGATCATGGGGCTCCGGCACGTGAGCGCCCCTATTCTGGGTGTGCAGTTCCACCCCGAGTCGGTGCTGACCGAGGGCGGCTACCTGATGGTGGCCAACTGGCTAGCTCTGGCCGGACTGCCCGGCGCCCGGAAGACGGCCCAGGGGCTCACTCCCCTGCTGAAGCTCAGCTGAGGCGGTCAGCCGCCGGGCCGGGACTCAGTCGGCAGCCGGGCCGGTGCAGTAGACCAACGTAACCTCGGACTTCTGGGGCACGTCGCCCGGAGCCAGGGACTGCTGGGTCACCGGCGAGCCATCCTGCTGGGGACAGGTCTCATCGGGTGTGGGGATGGGGAACAACTGCACGTCGGCTGCGGCGAGCATATCGATCGCCGCGCTCAGGAGCTGACCCTCGAGGTCGGGGAGGGCTACGAGGCCGCTGGAGACGATGAAATCGACCGTGACACCGGTTTTTTCTGTCGTCGCGGCGACTGGGTCGGTTCGGAGCACCAGACCGGCGGCGATGGTCGGAGAGTTCTCCCGAGTGACCGACCCCGCGGTGAGGCCGAGGTCCGTCACCGCGGTCTGGGCGTCGGCGAGGGGCAGGTTGGTGACATCCGGAACGTCGACCGGCTGGGCGCCGGTGGAGACATAAACCTCGATCAGGTCGGTCGGCTGGGCGATCGTGCCTGCCGGAGGGTCTGTGCGGATCACCTGGTCCTTGGGCACCGTGGCGCTGGCCTCCTCGGCCCGGATCGCGGCCAGGTCCTGGTCCAGAAGTGAATTCTGGGCGTTCTCATAGCTGAATCCGGTGAGCGACGGCACCCGGCGCGAGTTGTCGGGCAGATCAACGCTTGGCGTGAGGCTGAAGGCCCAGATCATGACGGAGAGCACGATGACGACGACGCTGAGGATACCGGCCCAGATCCAGATCACGGGTGGGCGGCGCTGCGTGCGCACCATGGTTTCGTCTTCGGTGAGCTGTTTGAGCGCGAGCTCGGAGCCGGAAGCCGCCAGCGGGGCAGCAGCGAACAGCCCGCCGCTGGAGTCATCGGACGTGTGGTACTCCGGAATCTGCCCTGACCCGGCCAGCTCGACGTCGGTGCGGAACTCCACGGCACTCTGGTAGCGCGCGAAACGGTCCTTCGCCAGGGAATGCAGCACGACGGCGTCGAGTGCGGGGGACACCCGGGAGTTGATCGAGCTCGGTTCGACCGGGGCTTCGCTGACGTGCTGGTAGGCGACGGCCACGGCGGAGTCACCGCGGAATGGTGGGCGACCGGCGAGCATCTCGAACAGGACCACGCCCGTGGAGTAGAGGTCGGTGCGGGCATCCACCGATTCACCCTTGGCCTGCTCGGGGGAGAAATAGGAGGCGGTGCCCAGGATCGCCGTGGTCTGCGCCACGGTCGTCGAGGAGTCGGAGATGGCCCGGGCAATGCCGAAGTCCATCACCTTGACCTGACCGGTCTTGGTGATCATGATGTTGCCGGGCTTGATATCGCGGTGCACGACGCCCGCGCGATGAGAGTATTCGAGGGCTGTCAGAACGCCGACGATGATGCGAACGGCCTCGTCGGGCTGAACCGGGCCCTCGCGGATGATGTCCTTGAGCAGTCGACCGTCGACGTATTCCATCACGATGAACGGGATCTGCGATTCGTGGCCGCCGATCTCGGAGACTGACTCCTCGCCCGCGTCGAAGACGCGCACGATGGTGGGGTGAGCCATACGGGCGGCCGCCTGCGCCTCCTGGCGGAAGCGGGTGCGGAATGCCGGGTCGGCGGCAAGCGATGACTTGAGCAGCTTGATCGCGACCGTGCGGCCGAGCCGGGAATCGGTGCCGATGTGCACATCGGACATTCCACCTCGCCCGAGGAGCGCACCCACCCGGTAACGACCAGCGAGCAGACGGCCTTCATCAGTCAAAGCATTACTCCCAGCTCGCGCACACATTTCACCGTATTTTAGCCGTACCTTCCTGAGCCTCCGCTACGCCGCCGGGGTGACGGTGACAGGTGTGCTGGACTCTGAGTAGGCCGACGCGACCTGGCCGCAGATGTAGCGGAACTTGACCGTGAAGGTGCCGGCGTCGGGACCCGCGGTGATCTTCGTAGAGGTGGCGTCCGGGCTGATCGGGCCGGGGGAGACGGCGTCGCCGTCGGCCACGACTTCATAGCCGGAGAGCGTCTGGCCGCTTGGGCAGGACTGTGCAGCCCAGGTGACCGTGGACTCTGCTCCGGCGGCGACCGAGGCGGGGGCGACGGTGGGCGCCGCGGTCGGGTCGTCGGGGGTGACGGCGGGGGCGTAGACCGTGACCGTGATCGTGGAACCCTTCGTCACCGGGCCGGTGGGGTTCACGTCGTAGACGGTGTCGGCGATCTGCTCCGGGGTGGTGGCCGCGTTGCCGGCTTGGACATCCGCTACGAATCCCAGCCCGGACAGCTTGTCGCGCGCCTCCGTGCTGGTCAGTCCCTGGTAGTCGGCCAGACTGACCTCGACGGTGTTGCTCGTTGGGGTCGGCGATGGCGCGGGGGTCGCCGAGGGGGTGGGCGTTTTGCTCGGGGACGGAGTCACCGATGCCGGTGCCGACGTGGTCGGCGTCTCCACCGGCGTCGTGTTGTCCTGTGTGAACAGGGCGATCAGGGTGCCGGTGAGTACGAGCGCGAGCAGGCCGATCAGGCCGATCAGCGGCCAGGTCCACGGGCTGCGCTTCTTCTCCTCGGGTTCCGCCGTCGCGGAGGCACGCGTCGCGGGCGCTCCGGTGGGCAGCACGGTCGTGGCCTGCATTCCGCCGGCTCCGGGCATCAACAGGGTCGCGGAGGTGGGCGTGACGCCGTTCATGATGGCAGGCACGGATGCCGCAGCGGCCGCGATGTCGCCGCGGCGGAGGGCCGCGGCGGCACGGGACAGGTGCGCGGCCGAGGCCGGACGGTCCGCGGGGTTCTTGGCCAGGCAGGAGATCACCAGGTTGCGCACCGGCTCCGACACCGTGTCGGGCAGGTCGGGGGCGGTCTCATTGATCTGCGCCATGGCGATCGCGACCTGGGACTCGCCCGTGAACGGCCGGCGGCCGGCGAGGCTTTCGTAAGCGACGATGCCGAGCGAGTAGATGTCGGTGGTCGGCGAGGCGGAGCGGCCGCTGGCCTGCTCGGGTGAGAGGTACTGCACGGTGCCCATGACCTGGCCGGTCGCGGTGAGCGGCACCTGGTCGGCGATGCGGGCAATGCCGAAGTCGGTGATCTTGACGCGGCCCTCGGGCGTGATCAACAGGTTGCCCGGCTTGATGTCGCGGTGCACGAGTCCGGCGGCGTGCGCGGCGTGAAGCGCGGCGGCCGTCTGGGAGACAATGTCCAGCACCTTGTCCGCGGGGAGGACATGCTCGCGCTCGAGGATGGTGGACAGTGCTTCACCGGGTACGAGTTCCATCACGAGGAAGGCGCTGCCGTCTTCTTCGCCGTAGTCGAACACGTTGGCGATGCCTTCGTGGTTGACGAGCGCGGCGTGACGGGCCTCGGCGCGGAACCGCTCGAGGAACCCAGGGTCACCGAGGTACTCGTCCTTGAGAATCTTGATGGCGACCGTGCGACCGATTACGAGGTCGATCGACTTCCAAACCTCGCCCATCCCGCCAATGGCGATCCGGGACTGCAGCTCGTATCGTCCCCCGAAGGTGAGCCCTGATGTGGGTCTCATTTGTTCAGCACCGCCTCTAGTACTTCCTTTGCAATAGGTGCGGCAAGCAGATTGCCGAACCCTGTCTGGCCAAGTCCCCCGCCATTTTCAACGAGAACGGTGATCGCATATTTCGGATCCTCCGCAGGAGCGAATCCGGTGAACCACAGGGTGTAAGGCTCGTCCTCGGCGTTCTCCGCCGTGCCCGTTTTACCTGCCACCTTGACCCCGTCTATTCTTGCATTGCTGGCGGCGCCATCCTGGACTCCGTTGACCATCATTTGGTTCAGTGTTGCCGCCGTTTCGGCGCTCATCACCCGTTTCATTGCTTCCGGCTCGAAGACCTGAATCGGACTCAGGTCCGGTGCGGTCACCTTGTCGACGAGGTTGGGCGTCATCAGCTGGCCGCCGTTGGCGATCGCGGCTGAAACCATCGCCATCTGCAGGGCCGTCGCACGGACATCCGTCTGGCCGAAGGCCGAGAGTGCGGTCTGGGCGTCGTCGAGAACCGTGGGGTACACGCTCTGAGACACGTCGAGGGGGATCGAATAGTCGCTGTTGAAGCCGAACTTCTCGGCCGTGTCGCGAATGGCCTTGTTGCCCAGCTGCAGACCTAGTTCGGCCAGCGGAATGTTGCAGGAGAGACGCAGGGCGGTGGCGAGGGTGACGGTGTCCCCTCCGCCGCAGGTGCCGCCGCCGGAGTTGATGACGACAGCCGACGAGCCGGGCAGCTGGTACGTGGGCGGGTTCGGGAAGGTGCTCTCCGGGGTGAACTTGCCCGATTCCAGGGCGGCCGTCATCACGACCAGCTTGAATACCGAGCCGGGTGGGTTGAGGGTCTTGGTGGCGCGGCTGAGCAGCGGGTTACCGTCGTCGTTCAGCAGCGACTGATAGTTGTCGGTGACCTGCTGGTTGTCGTGCACGGTGAGCAGGTTCGGGTCGTAGCTGGGCTTGGAGACCAGGGCGAGGATGCGACCGGTCGCCGGCTCGGAGACGACGACGGAGCCGGTGAGGTCGCCGAGGGCATCCCAGGCGGCCTGCTGCGCGACCGGGTCGATCGTGACCTCCACAGAAGCCCCCTTGGGGTTCTGGCCGGTGATCAGGGCGTTCATCTTGTCGAAGAACTGGGCGTCGGACGTTCCGCTGAGTTCGCCGTTAAGGGCATGCTCCAGCCCGGTGGGCGCACCGTTGAGCGGAATGAACCCGGTGATCGGGGCGTAGAGCGGCCCGTTGCTGTAGGTGCGCTGAAACTTGTATTCATCGTCGGCGGGCATCGACTGGGCGATCGGCTCGCCCGCGACGAGGATCGGACCGCGTTCGACGGAGTAGCTGTCGTAGAGCGTGCGGGTGTTGCGGGCATCCGCGGACAGGCTGTCTGCTTGGAAGACCTGCACGATTGTCGTGGAGACGAGCAGGGCAACGAACATGAGCAGGACCACGATGCTCACTCGTTTGAGTTCACGATTCATCAGACCACCAGCCTGGGTTGGTTGCGCACCGTGTCGGACAGGCGCAGGAGCAGGGCCACGATGATCCAGTTCGCGACGAGGGAGGACCCGCCGGCGGCGAGGAAGGGTGTGGTCAGACCGGTGAGGGGAATCACACGGGTGACGCCGCCGATCACGATGAAGCACTGCAGGGCGATGACGAAGGAGAGACCCACGCCGAGCAGCTTGCCGAAGTCGTCATTGCCGGCGAAGCCGATGCGGAAGCCGCGCGCGACGAGGAGCAGGTAGAGCGCGAGGATCGCAAAGATGCCCGCCAGGCCGAGTTCCTCGCCGAGGCTGGCGATGATGTAGTCGCTCTGGGGGACGGGGGTGATCTCTGGACGCCCCTGGCCCAGACCCGTGCCGATGAGCCCGCCTTTGGCGAGACCGAAGAGCCCCTGCACCAGCTGGTAGCTGCCGCCGTCGGCCCCGTAGACATCCGGGTTGAGGGCGTCGAGCCAGTTCTGGAACCGGCCGTTGACGTAGTCCAGGGTCTGGCTGGCGATGAGGGCACCGCCGAGGAAGAGGGACATGCCCAGCAGCACCCAGCTGAGGCGGCCGGTGGCCAGGTAGAGCATGACCAGGAATAGACCGAAGTAGAGCAGGGCGGTTCCGAGGTCGCGCTGGAAGATGATCACGGACATGGACAGCGCCCAGACGACAAGTATCGGGCCGAGGTCGCGCAGGCGCGGGAAACGCATGCCAAGAAATTTCTTGCCCACCATGGAGAGGCTGTCGCGGTTGCGCACGAGGTAGCCGGCGAAGAAGACGGCCAGGGCGATCTTCGCGATCTCGCCCGGCTGGAAGGTGGCGAAGGATCCGACGCCGATCCAGACGCGCGCCCCGCTGACCTCGCGGCCGAGGCCGGGAACGAGCGGGAGCAGCAACAGTGCCACACCGACGAACCCGGCGATGTAGGTGTAGCGGAACAGCACCCGGTGGTTGCGGATGATCAGGATGACCGCGATCGCGCAACCGATGGCCAGGGCGCTCCACACGGTCTGACGTACGGAGGCGCTGGCCCAGCCGGACTCTTCGTTGGCCAGGTCGATGCGGTAGATCATGGCGATGCCGAGGCCGTTGAGCAGGGTGGCGATGGGCAGGATGAACGGGTCGGCCTCGCGGGCCACGACGCGCAGCACCACGTGCATGGCCAGAACCAGCACCGACAGGCCGGCGCCGAGCAGCACCAGTGTCGTGTCGATTCGGCCGAGCGCGCCGAGCTGCACGAGCACAACGGTGGCCGCGTTGATGCCGCAGGCGATGAGCAGCAGGACCAACTCGAGGTTGCGCAGCTTCTGGGGCAGGTGCAGTCGGCGCACGCGACCCGTGCGGGGCGGGCGCGCGGGCGCATCCGTCGTCGTGGACCGGTTACTGGACGCTGGCATCTTGGAGCCGTTCGACGATGAGCAACGCATCCGCGAGGGAGGTTGCGCTGATGGTTTTTTCGACCTGCTGCCGGTCGTAGACCCGCAGTTCGGACAGCTCCAGGTCGGTGTCCTCGAAGACGGAGGACAGGGAGAGGGGGCCGAGGTCCTGCTGCACGCCCTGGAAGATGGCGACCGTGCTGCCTTCCACCCCCACGTAGTAACGGGACTGGGTCCACCGGTAGCCGAGGAAGCCGGCACCGACGATGGCCAGGGTCAGCAGGATGATGCCGACCAGCCAGGTGATCTTGCGGCGGCGGGCCCGGCGATTGTCTTCCTCGATCAGCTCCGAGAGATAGTCCTGGGAGTCAGGCTCGAAGTGCGTCTCACGCACGGGGTGCAGGCGCAAGCTCGACATGCGCAGCGCTCGGCCGCGGGTGGGCTCCTCGCCGAAGGCGAGGGGAGCGGATGCCGACCCGACCACGGTGGGCATGTCGATGCGTTCGGCGGGTGAGCCGATGTCGACGACGACGATGGTGACGTTGTCAGGGGCTCCGCCGTCGAGGCTTTCCTTGACCAGACGATCGGCCACGCCCTGGGCGTCAAGTGGGCTGAGCAGGGCCGCGGCGATGCCCGAATTAGAGACCACGCCGCTGAGCCCGTCGGAGCAGATCAGCCAGCGGTCACCGGGGAAGGTCGCAAGGATGGAGGTGTCGATCTCCGGCGCCGATTCGACGTCGCCCAGCACGCGCATGAGCACCGAGCGGCGCGGATGCACCATGGCTTCCGCCTCGGTGATGCGGCCGCTGTCGACGAGCCGCTGCACGAAGGTGTGGTCGATGGTGATCTGGGAGAGTTCGCCCTCGCGGAGCAGGTAGATGCGCGAGTCACCGATGTGCGCGATCGCCACCTCGTCTTCCAGCACGATCAGCGCGCTGACGGTGGTGCCCATGCCGGTGAGTTCGGCGTGCTCGAACACGGTCTCGGCGAGCTGCGAATTCGCGGCGATCAGCGCCGCCTGCAGGGCGAACTCGGCGTCTTGCGGGGACTGGAAGTCCCGGTCAGCATCCATGATGCGTTTGGTGGCGATCGCCGAAGCGACGTCGCCGCCGGCGTGCCCGCCCATGCCGTCGGCAACCAGGAAGAGATGGCGCCCGGAATAGCCGGAGTCCTGGTTGTTGGACCGAATCTTTCCAACGTGGGACGTGGCCGCGCTGTGACTGACTGTCGCCATGCAGCTACCGCCGTAGCTCGAAGCTGGTTGCGCCGATCTTGACGGTGGTGTTCAGGGGGACCGGGGTCGGCACGGCCAAACGGTTGCCGTCCAGGAAGGTGCCGTTGGTCGAATCGAGATCCTGGATCATCCACTTGTCATGCCAGAGCATCAGACGCGCGTGGTGGGTGGACGTGTAGTCGTCACGGATGACGAGGCTCGAGTCGCCCGACCGCCCGATCGTGATCGAGTCGCCGGTGAGCGGGAACTCGGTGCCGGACTTCGGGCCGGAGGTGATCACGAGGCGGGTCGCGTTCTGGCTGGTGGCCTTGTCGTCCACGGCGGTGAACGCCGGGCTCGGCCGAGCCGTGAACTGCTCCGTCGGCGCGGAGGCCGCGGCGGCGGGAGGCTGGGTGGCGCTCGGCACGGGCGTGGCGCTCGGGAACGCGGCGGGCGCGCCGGCCGAGCCAACGACATCCGCCTGCATCTTGCGTGCGCGCTGGCCGAACAGGTCGCTGCGCAGGGCATAGACGATGCCGAAGATGAAGAGCCAGAGCACCAGCAGGAAGCCGAGGCGCAGCACCAGCAGGGTGAGCTCGCTGACGCTCATGCGGTGGGTCCCCAGAATCCGTCCATGTCGTGACGTTCGCGGCCGCCGTCGCGGCGACGCTCGGTCACCGGCTCGGAAGAGGATGCCTGCGCGATGACCCTGAAGACGATGCGGGTGCGGCCGATGGTGACGACGGAATCGGGCTCGAGGATGGCCTGCGTGACCGGTGAACCGTTGAGCTGGGAGCCGTTTGTCGAGCCGAGGTCGCGCACCTGGGCACGGGAGCCGTCCCAGAGGATCTCGACATGCCGGCGAGAGGTGCCGGAGTCGTCGATGGTGATGTCGGCGTCGCTCCCGCGGCCGATGACGGTGTGTGACTGCGTCAGGGGGTAGCGCTTGCCGTTGACCTCGACCACGGGGATCCAGGCGACGCTGCCCTTGATCGTGCTGGAGTCGATCTGGACCATGCCCTCACTGAGGCCGCGATCCGCGGACAGGGTGATCGAGACGCCGCCGGCGAACTGGTAACGCTGCTCGCGGCCGTGCAGCTGCACGAGTTCGGTGAGTTCGTCGAGGAGGGTCTGGCCAAGGGCGGACATGCGCTGGAAGTCGGCATGGCTCATTCGCACCGTGAAGCGATTGGGCGCGAGAATGCGATCGCGGGACACGACCGCTGCTTTTGTGTCGAGTTCGCGACGCAGCGCTGAGGTGATTTCAACCGGCTGCAGCCCCGACCTGAAGGTCTTGGCGAACGCACCGTTGACGGCGCGTTCGAGACCCTTTTCAAAACTATCCAGAATGCCCACAGGTCTCCCGATCCGATCCTTTCGGCTATGAGCATGTTACTTGTCCCAAGTGTTAACTCACCCGCCGGGCAATACCCGGTGAGGGTTGTCATCCTACGGGAGCCAGTCCGGGTCACCATGTCGGGCGCATATCGGGCGCGTGTTCAGGATGTTCGCCACGCCGTGCAGTCCTGTGTTCGCGCGGCCTGCCTGTCTCGAATGGCGTTGTGCCCTCGGAAAGTGCTAATCTGCCTAAGTTCGCGCGAGTGGCGGAATTGGCAGACGCGCTGGCTTCAGGTGCCAGTGTTCGAAAGGACGTGGGGGTTCAAGTCCCCCCTCGCGCACAGTGGGTGTTTCAGGAAATCCAGGAATGGTTTTCAGGAAATCCAAGCGAACAGGCCGGTTGAGCAGAAATGCTCAGCCGGCCTTCTGCTTTTAACGAGTCCGAGCGATTTCAGGAGCGGTTTCGCTGTTCGCCGCTCGGTAATTCGCGGGTTAGACGCCAATCAGCCTGCTGGTAGGCAGGCTGAAGCGTTCGGTGCGCGGGGTGACGTTCGGAATTGGCGGAGGTTCCCGCTACTGCGGCGGCGCCAGGGAGGGAAGTGCGCTGTGTTTATTCAGCGGTGTTCCGGTGGCTTCTTTGCGTCGGCGTTCTCGGGAGAGACTCTCGCCGCTGTCACGTTCCGCGGTCTTCACGAAGAAGTCGAATATCTTCCGCAGGTTCGATGACACGGCGGCGATGGTCGCCGCGAGGTAATTGAAGGCGAACTTCTGGAGGTGCTTCACAGCCAACCGGGGGTCCTGTTTCCGTTCGGCTGGGGCTCCGGCATCCATCGGGATGGTGACGGTCGCTGGTGTGACGGGTCTGGTGACGCGCTTGCCACTGGCACGGTCGATTGCCATGTAGGTGCCGGGAGTGGGAGTGAACACTCATCGCCGGGCCGGAGGCATGGGTTCGATATCCTAGGAACATTGAGATTTTTTAAGAAAAGAGGAATAGCCCCTGTCTGCGAAATGGGGTTGCCTATGGCCAGCATCAAGGAATCGAAGGTGGCGGCACTGAGAGAACTGACGAAGACCAATCTGGATAAGCAGGGATTCGGAGGCCTCGATGATGAAGCCAAGTCTTGTTACGCATGGCCCCTACGATTCACACCGGCAGTGGGCACTGTCTTGATCGTTCTCGGATTGATTTTGCAGTCGCCTATCATTCTTGGATTGGGTGCAATCGTTCCTCTCACAGGGGCACTATTTCCCCGTGGCATGATTCTCGATCTGGTCTATAACTTGGTCGTTCGCCATATGTTTCGCGCTCCGGCGCTTCCCCCCACGCCGAGTCCACGACGGTTTTCCTACCTGCTGTCCACCGTGCTACTTGCAGGTGCGGCCTTGTCCTTCTATTTCGGATTATCAGCGCTGGGAATCGTGCTGGGAGGAATGGTCGCTCTCGGCGGCACAATTCTCACCACGACCCATTGGTGTCTCGGATCGTGGTTGTACAGACTAATTTTTCCTCACGCAGCAGCAAGGTGAAAAGGTCGGGTCCACGCCGCAGAACCACAGCTCGGTCGGATTGCCTCATCAGGAACTGTCAACGGCGTTATGGGAAGCTATCCGTTCGTGAGGCACCCGGCCGTCCCGTGACAACTCATGGTCGAACTAGCCAGCAATCGAGCTCGCCGCATCAGCGGTCGCTTTCTCTTCGGCAAGAACTTGGCGATCGCGGCCGCACGGGGTTTTCACGCCACGCCCACTGTCGCCCACGGCGACAATCGCCGTTAGCTCGCGCGCTCCGGAGGTTCGTGCTGATCCCAGCGCGACGAGCTCAGCACAGGAGCCACCCGTGAAATGATAAACGTTGACGCCGACGTGGATATGTCCCGTGGCATCACAAACGGCAGCCCCGACTGTGTGTACCCCGCCTTCAACGTCCGCGTTGGCATCAATTGCCTCTTCCGCTCTCGCAATGAGTTCCAGGTCGTCACCGGTGAGTTGGCGCACATCCATTCCAGCATTCGCTGTTGGGACGTCCGTCGCAGACGTATGTGCTGGACCTAGATCTACCGGGTGCCCGATAGCCGGACGTTCACCGATCAAGGGTGACCGGCACGAACCGGGCGCGGCCAGGACTACGAGAAGCGCTGGCTGCATGCCGGGCCGGGGACACGCTTGTGGTCACCAAGCTCGACCGCCTCGCCCGGTCACTGCGCGACGCGAAAGACATCGTCGATGACCAGAAACTGCACCACACCGCACACGGGTGTAGGCGGTTCAGGAAGGCGTTCCAGCTTTCGTGGCGCTCGCGGGCGCTACAGCGCGGTGGAGCCAGCGGAGGCGTGTCCCTCGATTCCACGAATTTTCAGAAGATTTTCGTCGAACGCCAGAGGATCGGCAAGATCATGCAGAAGAATCGCGAGGAACTACGCAACCAGCACACGGGGTCAGGCCGAAGTTTTGAGTTTTGCAATCAACCCACAGCGAACACGATGGGTTGATTGCCGTCCACCCAGTCGGACAGAAAGGCCCCCGAGAGATTGGGGGCCTTTTGTCGTTCCGGTAGTTTCAGCCCCGGTGGTCGAGCCCGTCGAGACCCGGCGACCCGTCCCGCCCTACAGGTTCGCCCGCTTGCTCGGCAGAGCGATCAGTGTCCGCTTCGGGTCAACCTCCACCGGTGGCCGCAACCAATGCTGAGTTCCGGTGCGGCTGATCGTCCAATGCTGGTTGTGCAGCAGCAGATGGTGCGGATGACAAAGGAGTACCCCGTCGGCGAGGTCGGTGTAGCCGTTGCCTTTCAACCACTCGTTGATGTGGTGGGCTTCGCTCCAGGCCGGTGATCTGTCGCAGTCGATCCAGAGGCATCCGCCGTCACGCACGGCCATCGCGGCGCGCTGTTTCTCCGTGAAGAGTCGTTCGTCGCGGCCGACGTTGATGATCTGGCCGTTGTCGTCGAATTTGATGCCGCGGGTGCCGGTGTCGCAGAGCAGCCGGTCGATGGTTTCCTGGGAGATGGGGAAAGGGTTGCCCTCGATCTGCCCGTGAGCGGCGGGTTCGGCCGGCCCGTGTTCGTTGACCTGCTCGGCCTGGCCTGCCTGGCCCGTCTTGAGCGCCTTCTCGGTCACGATCATGCGCACCGAGGGTCGGCGCCCGCCGAAGACCCGGCCCGGGTCGGCCTCGCCGGCGATCTTCAGTAGCTGCACCAGTGAGTCGGCGGCGATCTGTTCGGTCGTGCGGGGGTCGTCTTGCATCTTCTTGGCCCAGGCTTCCCGCTCCGGGTCGACGAACCGCACCCCGCCGCGGCGCGGGCCGATGATGGAGTCGTAGGTGGAGAGCACGAACTCGCCGTCTTCGGGCGCGAACAGCCCGTTCAGCCGCACTTTGCCGTCACGAAGCCGGTAGACCTGCAGGTAGCGGTCGTCGTAGGCCTGCTTCTCGCGGGCGGCGATGCCGGCCTCATCGAGCCGGTCGCGCATCCGTCTCGCCCGTTTGAAGACCTCGTCGGCATTCAGTGACGACGCCTCGGTGAGTAGCGCTTCGAGTGCCGCACCGAGCTTCTCGGCGGTGACCGCGGCGTCGATCTGGCCGAGCCCTGAGCGGATCGACTCGGCCGCGTCGACGGAGAGGAATCCGGCGGTGACGGCCCGGGCGATCGGCGCCTGCCACGGCACCTTCGCCTCGAACTCGGCGACCTCGGCGGCATCCGCGTTGGGCGAGGAGAGCCGCCTCGACCTGCTTCTCGGCTGCTTCGGCATCAGCCATCATGGTGCCGACGGCGACCATTTTGTAGGCGTTGCCCTTCGAGGAGCCGGTCCACTTCTGGATGAGGGCCTCCGGCGAGAGAAACCCCTGCTGCGCCGCCAACCCGGAGTGGCCCAACTCCGGCCGGGACCGGCGGGCGATGGTGCCGGCCATCCTCGCGGCGCGGGTGTCGAGCAGGCGGCGAGCCGCCGCGATCTGCTTCTGACCGGACAACACTGCGGCATCAGCCAGCGCCTCATAATCGGCACTCGAGGAACCCAGCAGGGCGACGGCATCGGCCGCTTGCCTGAGGTCATCCGCGAGATCGATCATTATACGAGGATACCTCAAAGCGAACACAGAGTCGAGAGTCTGTCACTATTTGTCGACTCGATTCAGTGTTTATTTCGATGATTTGTTCACAAGTTCAGAGAGCGGCTCACCGGGTCTCGACAAGCCCGACCACCGTGGATTCGACTGACGGGTTGGGGTGGGCGATCCGAGGGGGACATCCGTCGTCTACGCTCGGGCTATGTCCAGACCGGCGCGACCTGCTCCCCGTGACCTCGTGGTGGGGTGGCCCGACGTGCCGTCGGCGGGCGCCGTCGGCGAGGTGGCCCGTCAGTTCGCGGTGAACGTGCAGGCCGCAATCGGCGAGCGGAGCGTGCGCGCCGCGGCGCGCGATGCCGGGCTCGACCACACGACACTGCTCTCGGTGCTGCACGGGCGGTCCTGGCCGGACCTGGCGACCGTGGCCCGTCTGGAGAACGGTTTGGGTGTCGACCTGTGGCCGGGGCGCGTGGGCCCGCCGTAGGGCCGCCGATTGAGACCTGCGCCGCGAGGCGGGCAGGCCGGCCCGGCAGACGTCGAAGATACGTCTATCCGCAGCCTTGTGGATAACCCTGTGGACAGCAGCGTGAAATGTGGCTGTTGCCCGCATAATTACTGGAATGCCCGATGTGGATAACTACGCGTGAGACCTGTGGACGACTGCCATAATCGCCGTTTATTGCTGTCGGGAATGACGAGATGCCCAGCTCCGAATACCTCGAATACAGGTTCGAATTTCGGGTGCTCAGCGAATCTCGGTGAGGTAGGTCGTGTAGCCGGCGCTGCGCATTGCGGTGATGATCGGTTCGGTGCCGCCGGGTTCGGCGATAGCGATCATGGCGCCGCCGCCCCCGCCACCGGTCAGCTTCGCTCCGAGGGCGCCGGCGCGGCGGGCGATCGCCACGAGTGACTCGATCTCCGGGCTCGACACCTGTAGCGCGTTGAGCAGTCCCTGATTGATGTTCATCAGTTCGCCGAGCTCGGCGATGTCGCCGCGGCGGAGCGCGTCTACCCCGGCCAACACCAGCCCGTCGATCTGGCTGAAGATCGCGTCGTAGCGCGCGGGGTTGCGCTGCCAGGCGCTGCGCACGAGGCCCACGGTCTGCTTCGTCAGCGACTCCACCCCGGACAGCCCGATGACGATGGGGATCGGGTGGGGAGTGAAGATGTCGCGGATCGTGTGGCCGCCCGGGGCATCCGATCTCTGGAAAAGAACCGACCGGCCGAAGGTGGCGACGGTGTTGTCGATGCCCGACGGGGTGCCATGCACGATCTGTTCGCACTCGAAGGCAAGGCTCGAGACCTCGGCGTCGCTGATCGTGAGCTGGAAGCTGTCGGCGACGGCGCGGATCAATGCCACCGCGAACGCGGCGGAGGCACCCAGGCCGCTGGCGCGCGGCAGGTGAGAGAACACGTCGACCCGAAGGCCGGCGTCGGACACGCCGAGCCGGGTGACGATCAGCGCCGCCACCCGGTGCGAGAGGTCTGCTCGGATCGGTTCGCGCACCGAGCCGTCGACGTCCCAGTCGGCGATGACCGGTTTGCGGAGCGACGTCTGGCGGGTGACCTGCGCGCGCACCGACAGACCGATCGGCGCGGCGATCGCGTGGTAGCCGTAGACGACGGAATGCTCGCCCATCAGGATGATTTTGCCGTAGCCGAGGTGGGCATCCGGGCCGGGGGCGCCGGGGGTGAGGGCAGCAGCGCACGTGGCGGAAGCGCTGGGCGTAAGGGTGGCCGTGGGTGCGGGGTAAGCCGCGGGCAAGGCGACGGCGGCGGCGGTGCCGTACCCGGCAACCGGCGCGGCCGGCTCAATGGCCCGGTCGCCGTCGCTGCTCTCTTCGAGGGCCTGCATGATCTGGCGCGCCTTCCACACCTTGATCTCGCCGTCGGTAATGAGCCTCTCGACGACCTCCTCGAACCGGGCTCCACTGGCGCCGGCGGCAGCCGCCACGGCCCGCGCGTGCAGGCGCATGTGGCCGTGCTGGATGCCGTTGGTCGACAGGGCCTTGAGGGCGGCCAGATTTTGGGCCAGCCCCACGGCGGCCATCACCTCGGCCAGCTCGGCCGCTGAAGACACCCCGAGGATCGTGTGGGCGAGCCGTACGGCCGGGTTCGACTCCACCTGGCCGCCGACCGTGCCGACCTTCAACGGGATGGTCAGTTCGCCCACGAGATCGCCGGCGTCGTTCACGCTCCAGGTGGTGAGCGGGCCGTAGCCGTCGCCGCGGCCGGCGTAGGCGTGGGCCGCCGCCTCGATCGCCCGCCAGTCGTTGCCGGTGGCGAGGGCGACGGCGTCGATGCCGTTCATGATGCCCTTGTTGTGCGTGGTGGCCCGGTAGGGATCCATGGCCGCGAACTCGTTTGCGAGCACGATACCGTCGCGCACGCGTTCGCCGGGGAAGTCGGCGGTCTCGAGCAGCGCGTGCGGGATCACGGCACGGGCGCGCACCAGGGCCCGGTCGGTGAGGTTGGAGAGGATGCGCAGGAACACGCGGCCGCCGCTGATCTCCTCGACCAGTGGGGCGAGCCGTTCGCACATCGAGTTGACGAGATTGGCGCCCATCGCATCGCGGGTGTCGACCAGCAGGTGCACGACGAGCAGTTCGCCGTTCTGCGCCGTCGCACCGCGCAGGAAGACCTCGATGCCGCGGGCGCCGCCGCCGCGCGCCACCATTTTCGGATGCCCGCTGTCGGCCAGCGCCACGAGCTCGTCGCCGCGCGCGAGCAGGTCAGCCCGGGCGCGCTCGGGGTCGATAAGGTCGACGACCTGGATCTGGCCGATCAGCAGCGGCTCGTCGGCGACGCTCGTGAACCCGCCGGCCTGGCGCACCAGCCGGGCCGCGGAGCTGACCGCGGCGACGATGGAGGGCTCTTCGACCACCATCGGCACCAGGTGGTCCCGGCCGTTGATCTGGAAGTTCAGGCCGAGTCCCATCGGCATTGAGAAGACGCCGATCACGTTCTCGATCAACCGGTCGGCGGCGGCCACGTCGAGGGCGGACGTTCCGTCTGCGAGGTGCGCGGCGGCATCCGTCGACAGGACACCACGTTGCCGGAGGAGCGCGATGCGTTCACTGACCGACAACTGGTAGAAGCGGGGGATGCGGGACCGGCTCATGACGCGGTGCCTCCCTGTAGGCCGGCGGCGAAGAAGCCGAGCGGGACGATGGCGGCCCCGGCCCGGGCGAGTGCCCTGGCGAGTCGCTCGGTGGGTTCTCCAGCGTAGCTAAAGGCCAGACCGACGTCTCCGCCGCCGGCCCCGCTGGTCTTGAAGATGCCGCCCTCGCGCCGGGCGAGGGCGTGCAGTTCACGGTGTCGCTCGCTCACGATGCCGGCCTGGGCATGCGCGTCGAGTTGGGTGAGCGCCGCGAAGTAGTCGGAGGCGAGGCGCAGGAAATCGGCCGGGCTGGCCAGCGCCGCCTCGGCCTGTTCGGCGAGGTGTTTCAGCCGGTCCAGGTCGGCCCGGTGCCGGGCGGGGTTCTCGGCGGCGTAGTCGGCCACGCGGCCCACCAGGCGGGTGGTCAGCGCACCCTCGCCGGTGACGACGGCCGAGATGCAGAGCTCCTCCGGCCAGCGCAGAGGCACCACTGCGGCACCCGGGGCATAGCGGATCAACCCGCCGTGCACGCTCGCGGCCACGTCTCCGCCGCTGCCGGCGCCGTTCTGCGCGCTGCGGTGGGCGGCGTGGGCCAGGCGGAACAGCTCGTTCCGGTCGAGCGTCAGGCCCAGGGCGCGGGCCAGGGCGTCGGTCAGGCCGGCGGCGGTGGCGGCGCTGGAACCGAGGCCGAGCTTGTGGCCGCCCCGGGACAGCGCGCTGCTGTCAATGGTGATGGCGAGCGGGGTCTGACTCTGCGGCAGCACCCGCGCCCGCAGCGCAGCGGCCTGCACGGCGACGCGCACCTGGTCGAAGACGCGGAGGTGGTCGCGCTGCTGGTCGGTGAGCCCGGCCGGGAGGGCGCCATCCGTGCCCAACACCAGGTTCCGGATGCCCAAATTGGACGCGCTGACCTGCCAGGAGCCCGTGGGTGACTCGTCGACCGTCACCTCTACGCGTCGGTCGACGGAGGTGAGCAGGGCCGGCGCGCCCTCGAGCACGGCGTACTCGCCCAGCAGGAAGAGCTTGCCGGGCGCGGACGCCCGGATCGTCGGCTTCGGCGGAGGCGTCGGCAGAGTCGTCGCCATGGTCATTCCAGCCGGCAGGCGGCCGGGCCGAGCGCGCTGATGCGCGCCTCGAGCACCCCGGGCACGAGCACCATCGCCCGCTGAACCGCGGCGGCGTCGCCGGGCAGGCAGAGCACCTTGACTTGCGGCCCGGCGTCGATGGTGAAGTAGGCCGGCACGCCCTGGGCGCGAAGACCCGCCACGGCGTGCATCGCGGCGACGGTCGCGGCGTTCCAATAGATCAGTGCGGGTCGGGTCGTGAGCATCAGGGCGTGCAGTTTGAGGCAGTTGTACTCGGAGAGCTGCCCGAGCCGGGCGAAATCGCGGTCACGGATGGCGGAGCGCATCTCGTTGAGGTCGTCGTCGGCCGAGTCAAGCCAGGCCTGGTAGAACGGCGAGGAGGCCTTGCTCTCGTTCATGCCGATAGTGGAATTTATCGATTTCTCGCCGTGCTCGGTGATCGCCACGACGACCGCCAGCGGCCAGCCCGCCCGGTCGAGCAGCTCTTCCGCGTAGGCGTCCGATCCGTCGGCGGCGGTGCCGGCGTGCATCTCGGCGAAGCCGCCGAAGATCGAGCGGGCGGCCGAGCCCGAGCCGTGCCGGGCCAGGATCGACAGTTCCCGGTCGGCCAGGGTGAGGCCGGCGGCGCCGGACGCGGCAACCGCGAGGGCGGCGAAGCCGGATGCCGACGAGGCGAGGCCGGCCCCGGTCGGAAAGTTGTTCGTCGACGTCACGATGGCGTTCAGTCCAGCGACGGACAGGCCCATGCTGGCGGCATGCCCACGCACCAGGTCGAGAACGTGACTGATGCGCGTGGCCGGGATGCGGCATCCGGCCAGCCACAGTTCATCGGCGACCAGACCGGGCGTGAAGGTGACGCGGGTGTCGGTGTAGAGCGCGTCGAGCGTGACCGAGATGGAGCCGACCGCGGGCGTGTTCAGGGCGGCGTCGCGCTTGCCCCAGTATTTGACGAGGGCGATGTTGCTGTGCGCGCGGGCCACGGCGGTGGCGCCACCATCGATGGGTTGGTCCACAGTGGTGCTCCGATCGGGTTCACTCGATTTTAGTCGCTTCCCGGGGGGCCGCACCGCCGTGATCGGGTCGGTTCCGCCTGACGATCTGCTCCTGGTCACCACTTTCACCAACCGATCCGTTGATAATGGAGTGGTGCGTTTGAGACCCGGTGTGGGTGAACAACCACGCCAAACCTGAAGAGGGAACTGTTGACGCCTGGAATTAGTGGATTCTCCCTGTTCGTGCCGCCCTACCGGGTGCAGCTCGAAGCCTGGTGCGACTGGAACGACCAGCCGTGGGGGAAGGTCCGGAACGTCGTTGGACGCAGCTTCCGCATGCGCGGCCCGGGCCAGAGTGTCTACACGCTCGCGGCGAACGCGGTGTGGCGTTTGATCCGCGACTACGACATCGACCCCGGTCAGGTCGGCCTCCTGGCCCTCGGCACCGAATCCAGCAGCGACAACTCGGCCGGTGCGGTCATCGTCAAGGGCATGGTCAACGACGCCCTCACCGCCCATGGCATGCCGCTGCTCGCGCGCGACTGCGAGGTGCCCGAGTTCAAGCAGGCCTGCCTCGCAGGCGTCTACGGCATCAAGGCCGCCCTGCGCTACCTGGCGACGGATGGCGTGGGCCGCCAGGCCATCGTCGTCTCCGCCGACATCGCCGAATACGCTCGCGGCGGCAGCGGCGAGCCCACCCAAGGTGCAGGCGCCGTCGCTGTGCTCCTGGAAAGCGAGGCCCGACTGCTGGAAGTAAATCTGGCCGGGTCCGGCAGCGACTCCGACTACCGGGTGGCGGACTTCCGCAAGCCGTTCGCGCGCTTCCGCGGGCAGCCGCCCCGCGACGACGGGCAGATGCAGGACCTGCCCGTGTTCAATGGCCGGTACTCGACCAGCTGCTACATCGACGCCACCCACCACGCGATGGCGGCCATGCTGGGAAAGCGCCCCGGCAATTCCCTCGATTACTTCAACGAGGTCGACCGGGTGTTCATGCACCGCCCGTACCACCAGATGCCGGCGACCGGCTGGGTGATGGCCTACCTGTTCACGCTCGCGGCCGACAAGGAATCGGGCCGCGACCAGCTGCGCGCGCACTGCGCGGATGCCGGGATCGACGCCGACCTCCTGCTCGCCGAGATGTGCGCACCCTCGCCGTTCCACGGAAACGGGGCCGACATCGGCGAGATCATCGGTGACGTCTTCCCGCTGTCCCGCCGCCTGCGCCAGCACCTGCGAAGCACCGAAGTCTGGAACACCCTGGTCAGCGAGAAGCTCGGCCTCGGCTCGGACGCCATGCGCGACCTGGGCAACCTCTACACGGCCGCCCTGCCGGCGTGGCTCGCATCCGGTCTGCAGCACGCACTGACGGAGGGCCTCGAGCTCGCCGGCCAGGAGTGGCTGGCGCTCGGCTACGGCAGCGGCGACGCCGCCGAGGCTCTCCCGATGCGGGTCGCCGAGGGTTGGCAGGCCGCCGCCGCACGCATCAACTTCGAGACCGCCCTGCACGGCCCGGTCGACCTGACCGAGGCGCAGTACATCGCGCTGCACGAGGGGCGCCCCGGTGACCTCGTGCCGGCCCCGGCCGAGGACCAGTTCGTCGTCGACCACCTCGGCACCGCGAACGGCCCCGACTTCTACGACCAGGGCATCGAGTATTACCGCTACGTGCCCCTTACCGCCTGACGTTCTCGTCGCCTGACGCGCGATTCAATCCCTTGAGCGCGTGAACCAATTCGACGGAGATTTTGCTCCAGAACCCGGTTTTTCGCACCGATCGGGGTGATCCCGGCAAAATCTCCGTCGAATTGGTGAGGTCGGCACCGTGAGCACGGGCGGCCCAGAAAGCCGAGCTGGCTGAGCGCCAGGCCGCTTTCCGGGAGTCGCTGAGGTCGTGCCGAAATCAACCCTGCACCTAGAGCGCAGATCCGAGTAAAGTCGGGCCATGAAACCCCGAATCCGACTCCTGTCCAGCGTCCTCGCCGCCATCCTCGCCGCCTCGGGCGTGCTTGCCGCCGGTGCTCTACCGGCATCCGCCGCACCCACGGCCCCGGCCAACAAATACGTCGCCTTGGGCGACTCCTACGCGGCTGGGCAAGGCGGCGGTGGCTACGTGGACAGCTGCCTGCAGAGCCCGAGCGGCTACCCCGCCCTTCTGGACGCGGTGAAGGGCACAAACCTGCTGCGCAACGTCAGTTGCAGCCTGGCCACCACCGGGACTGTGACCACCACGCAGCTGTCGTCCCTGAACCGGGGGACCACCCTGGTGACACTTACCGTGGGCGGCAACGATCTGAATGTGGCCGGCGTGGCGGCGGCGTGCGCGTCCGCGGATCCGGTCGCGTGCGGGAACGCCATCTCCACCGCCGGCGCCCTGATCTATTCCGGCGAGCTTACAGCCCGTCTGGCCGACACCTACGCGCGCGTCGCAGCGGCCGCCCCGAATGCCCACGTGGTCGTCACCGGCTACCCGCTGCTCTTTGCCCCCTCGGCTGACCCGCTGATCGCCCAGCTCAACGGGGCAACCATGCTGCTAAACCAGACCATCCAGGGCGTCGTAGCCCAGGCCCAGGCAATCCGACCGAACTCCAGCATCGAATACGTCGACGTGTCCGCGGCTTTCGCGGGCCACGGCATCGGAGACGTCGACTCGTGGGTCTACTTCGCCGGTCCGGATGCCTTCCACCCGACCCCCGCCGGCTACCAGGCCTACGCGGCGGCCATCCAGGCGGCGCTGTAACTCGGTAGCAGTCCCGGTTCCCGGCTCCCCGGGCACTGGCCTGCCGACGCCGCGAACGAATTCGACGGAGATTTTGACGAAAATCGACCTATTTCATGTGAAATGCGGTCACTATCGCGAAATCTCCGTCGAATTGGTTAGGGCCAGAGCGACGGACGAGGGGCCGGGGCCGGGGCTTGAAACGAGGGAGGGCCCCCGACGATGTGCCGGGGCCCTCCCCGCGGAAGCGAACTAGTCGTTCGGCTCCAGGAACTCGGTGGCGTGCGCGATCGTCGGGATCGAGGACGTGATGACGGTGCCGTCGGCCCGTCGCCCGCCCTCGACCAAGGTCCGAGAGGGTGCCCCCGGGTCGCGCGGGCCCTGGTGGGTCAGCGCGACCGTGATGGGCAGGCCCATCCGCACAATGACGGAAACACCGCGCACGGACAGCATGACGTCGACGCCCTCCTCGATCGTGAGGTTGACCTCGCTCTGACGCACGTCCACGCGCAGCCGGGTTCCCCGGAGCGTGACGCGGAAGGTCAGCGCCTCCCAGGTCTCAGGCAGTCGCGGGTCGAGGGTGATCTTGCCGCCGTGGTCGCGCATGCCGCCGAAGCCGTAGACGAGCGCGCTCCAGACACCGCCGGCGGATGCCACGTGAACGCCGTCCGCCGCGTTGTGGTGCAGATCGGCGAGGTCGACGAACAGGCCCGAGGTGAAGTATTTGAGCGCCAGCTCGTGGTAGCCGACCTCGGCCGCGATGATCGACTGCACGACGTCGGACAGCGTCGAGTCACCCGTGGTGATCGGGTCGTAGTAGTCGAAGTCGGCACGTTTCTGCTCCGGCGTGAACTGGTCACCCTGCAGCAGGAGGGCGAGCACGACATCCGCCTGCTTGAGCACCTGGAAGCGGTAGATCACGAGGGGGTGGTAGTGCAGCAGCAGCGGGCGGTTGGCGGGCGGCGTCTGCGAGAGGTCCCAACGTTCCTTCTCCAGGAACTGCGCGTCCTGCGGGTGGATGCCCAGGGTCTTGTCAAAGGGGATGTGCATTGCTTCCGCGGCGAACGACCACTCGATGATCTCGGCCTCGCCGAGTCCGAGGCGGGCGACCATGAAGTCGTAGGAGGCGATGTCGACCTCGCGCAGTCTGCGCACACTGGTGACCGCGTCCCGCAGGTTCGAGCGGGCCATGATGTTCGTGTAGAGGTTGTCGTTGACGACAGTCGTGTACTCGTCGGGCCCGGTGACGCCGTGGATGTGGAATACGTCGTTGCCGTTGCCGCGCCAGAAGCCGAGGTCGGCCCACATGCGCGCCGTCTCCACCAGGATGTCGATGGCCTCGCGGGAGAGGAAGTCCTCATCGCCGGTGGCCGACACGTACTGGGTCAGCGCATAGGAGATGTCAGCGTCGATGTGATACTGCGCGGTGCCGGCGGCGTAGTACGCGGACGACTCCAGGCCGTTGATCGTGCGCCACGGGAACAGCGCGCCCAGCTGGTTCAGTTCGGTGGCGCGCACCCTGGCGTGCTCGAGCATCGCGTGCCGGAATCGCAGCGCGTTGCGCGCGGCGTTCGGCGACGTGTAGGTCAGGAAGGGGAGCACGTACACTTCCGTGTCCCAGAAATAGTGACCGCCGTAGCCGGATCCGGACACGCCCTTCGCGGACACGCCCTGGCCGTCGGCTCGCATGGACGCCTGTGCGAGCTGGAAGAAGTTCCAGCGGGTGGCCTGCTGGAGGGCAGGCTGGCCGGCGAGTTCGACATCCGTGCGCGCCCAGAAAGCGGTGAGCCAGTCGCGCTGCTCGGCGACGTACTGCTCGGTTCCGGCTGCGACGGCGCGGTCGAGCGTGCGGTCGCACCGGTCGGCGAGCTCGTGCGTGGGCACGCCGGTGGAGGTGTGGTAGCTGAGGGTCTTGGTCAGTCGGATGGACTGGCCCTGCTTGGCCTTGATGCGGTAGACGTGCTTGGCGAGGTCGTCGCCGATGTGCGAGGCCTCGTCGTACTCATTGAGCGTCTCAAGCTGGTGGTCGGCGGCGCAGGCGATGGTCATGCCCGAGTTCGTGCAGCGGAAGCCGAGGATGTAGCGGCCCTCGGATGCCCGTTTGAAGCGGGGGCGCAGCACCCGGTCGGTGAACGACTCGGCCCTACGCGGGTCGAAGTCCTTGCCGTTGGTGGGCTTCGGGGCGTCGTACTCGCCGATGCCGTCCTGGCGGTTGAGGATCTGGCTGGAGATCACGACCGACGCGTCGGCGTCCAGCATGGTGACCTCGTACTCGAGGATCGCGAGGTGGCGTTCCGTGAACGACACCAGGCGGCGCGACTGGATCAGCACGCGCTTGCCCGAGGGCGTGCGCCATTCGAGGGATCGGGAGAGGATGCCGCCGGCGAAGTCGAGGCGGCGCTCATAGCTGAGCAGATCCGCGAGGGTCAGGACGAGCGGCTCGTCGTCGACGTAAATGCGAATGATCTTGGCATCCGGCGCGTTGACGATCGTCTGCCCGACGCGCGCGAAGCCGAAGGCCTCTTCCGCGTGCCGGATCTGCCAGGTCTCGTGGAACCCGTTGATGAACGTGCCGTGGGCGTGGCCGTCCCGGCCCTCGTCCACGTTGCCGCGCAGGCCGAGGTACCCGTTGCCGGTGGCGAACAGCGTCTCGGTGCGTCCCATGTCGTCACCGGAGAAGTCCTTCTCGACCAGGGCCCACTCGTCGATCGGAAATCGGTTGCGGTCGAGCGGGTCGTTCGTGTCGGTGATCCGGTTCATTCTCCGGCCTCCGTTTCGACGTTGGGGAGCAGCTCGTGCAGGTCGGGGACGACGACGTCGGCCCCGGCGTGGAGCAGGGTCTGCGTGCCCACGCCGCGGTCCACTCCGAGCACGAGGCCGAAGTTGCCGGCGCGGCCGGCCTGGATGCCCGAGTGCGCGTCTTCGACGACGACGCACTGGGCCGCATCGAGGCCGAGCAGTTCCGCGCCGAGCTCATAGGTGTCGGGGGCCGGCTTGCCGGCCAGGCCACGCTCGGCCGAGAGCAGGCCATCGACGACGATTTCGAAGCGTCCGCGAATGCCGGCTGCCGCGAGGGTCTTCTCCCCGTTGCGCGAGCTGGTGACGACGGCCACGGCGAGGCCGGCGGCCACGACGTAGTCGAGGAACTCGATCGATCCCGGGTAGGGCGTGACGCCACTTTCGGCGAGGGTCTCGTTGAAGGCCTCGTTCTTGCGGTTGCCGAGGCCGCAGACGGTGTTGCGCTCCGGGGCGTCCGTCGGGTCGCCGTCGGGCAGCTGGATGCCCCGGGAGGCGAGCAGCGACCGCACGCCGTCATAGCGGGGCTTGCCATCGATGTACTGGAAGTAGTCGGCGTCGCTGTAGGCGGGGCTCACTCCCTGGTCCTCGAGAAAGCGGGTGAACAGGCGCGACCAGGCGGCCATGTGAACATCGGCGGTGGGCGTGAGCACCCCGTCGAGGTCGAAGAGTACACCGCGCATGGACAGGAGCCGGGCGCGCGTTTCCGCGCGCGACAGGGGGAATCGCGTAGAAGTCATAACTGATGCCTTGCTTGGTAGGTCCTGAGACAGTGGGAGGTCTGATCGAAGCGGTCAAATGATCACGATCTCGATCGGGGGATCGACGTGATGTGCGCCAACGCGGCGAGGAATGCGATTGACGACGCTGCGGACCAGGGCTAGGACTGCATACGCCTGAATACTCCCCCCGATCCTATGCCCCCGAAGGCGTTGCGCCGATTTCTCCGGTTGCGCGGCCCTGATCCCCCGGTCTCCGGCGCGCCCGGAAAATCGGCCGATACAATTGACAGGATGAACCGCGAACGGAGCGCGCTCTCGGTCGCACCCGCGTCCGCGAATCGGTCGCGCTCCGTGCGGCTGGCGGGCCGGCGTTTCCGACAGCTCTTCTCGGTCACGGTCGCGGTGCTCGTCCTGCTGGTGGCGGGCCTCGCGATGGCCAACTTCAGCCAGGGTCCCCGCCTGGCCTCCGCCGAGATTAACCCACTGCCGCCGTCACGCGTGGCAATGCGCGCCTGCTGCTCACCGCGAACCAGCCGCTGGCCGAGGTCCAAGCCGGCCAGGTGACGGTGTCCCCGGCTACAGAGGTCTCCGCTCGTGTCGCCGACCGCGCCCTGACGGTGGAGTTCGCCGGCATCCTGCGCTACAACACCGTCTATACGGTGACGGTGACGGATGTCGCGAGCATCACCCAGGACGCCACCGCCACCCTGGAATACGAGTTCACGACCCCGGACGCCGACATCTATGCGCTGCAGCGCGACAGCCGGGTGGACGACGCCGGCGCGAAGCGGCCCGACACCGTGCGCCGCACGACCCTGCAGGGCCGGGGCGACGGAGACATCGTGTTCAGCGCCCCGCGCATACAGCAGTATGTCGCCCTGGAGAACCACCTCGCCGCCGTCACGCTCGCCGAAGACGACACGGCCACCCTCGAGGTGGTCTCGTTCGGGGGCGGGGACAACGTGCAGGTGCCCGTGCCGGGCGCGGGCGTGATCGAGAACCTGGCGGCCTCCCCGTCGAAAACCCTGATCGCGTACACCTTCACCAGCGCCCCGGAGACGGCGGGGCGCCGCTACGACCGCACCCCCTTCGTCTACGACCTGACCGAGTACTCGGGCCTCCCGGCCGAGGTCACCGGGGTGGACGGCCTGCCGATGACGGTGATGGACCTGCGCTTCGTGCCGGACAGCACCTCTCTCGTCGTGCAGAACGCCGGGCAGACCCTGTTCCTGATCGACATGCTCGGCGACGCCGTGCTGACCCCGTTGGGCGAGCACGACGAGATGCGCGGATTCGTTCCCGGCACCCGCGCGCTCGTCGTCGCCGACCCCGACCAAGGCTCGACGATCGACCTCGCCGACGGGGCCGTGACCACACTCGACCTCGCGCCCAGCCTGCTCGAAGCGAGCGCCTACCCCGGCAAGCTCGTGCTCCTCACCGAGCAGGGGCGCTACGCCCGCCTGTTTCTGCAGGAGACCGGCGACAGCAACCAGCTGGCTTCCCTGATCGCCGTCACCGACGCCGCCGACTCGAGCGTCGCGTTCACTCCCGCGTCGGACGCGTCGCGCGTGCGGGACTTCTGCGTCTCGCCGAACGGCCAGTACCTCGCGGTGGAGACGATCCCGGCGGCCGGCCTCGGCGACGACTACCCGACCCTGCCCGCGTTCTCGGGCATGACGACCACCCTGGTAGACCTCGACCGCGGCACCAGCAGCCGTAGCGTGTCCGGTTTTCTCCCTGATTGGTGCGGCTAACCGACGGATGCCCCCGCCAACCTCCTGCCGATGGCTTCCTGTCCCGAGCGCGACCGAGTCGAAACAGGACAAGATATACCCATGAGTCAGGCCATCGCCGCGCGGCCCTTCACCGCGCGCCGGAGGCCCGGCCGCGGCCCCTGCCGACACCGTGGCGGACACCTTCCGCGACTTCGTCACCCTGTCGATCAGCGTGGTGGTCGAGTCACTGCCGTTCGTCTTCCTCGGCATCGTGCTGTCGATCGTGGTGCAGACCTGGCTGCCGGAGGGGTTCCTGCTGCGGCGCCTGCCGAAGAACCCAGTCGCCCGGCGGGTCGTACTCTCGCTGCTGGGCATGCTGCTGCCGGTTTGCGAGTGCGGCAATGTGCCTCTGGCGCGCGGCCTGATCGCCAAGGGGCTGACGGTCGGCGAATCGATGACGTTACTCTTCGCGGCCCCGATCCTCAACCCGGTGACCTCGGTTGGGACAGTGGCATCCTGGTCTGGCGCATCGCCGGCGGATTCCTGATCGCCAACCTGATCTGCTACATCTACAGCCGGCACCTGAAACCCGAGTCCCTGCTCGCTCCCCGGTTTCAGGATGCCTGTGCACTCGGCGACCACCATGACGCGGCCGACGGGAAGATCAAGCGCAGCGCCGGTCTGTTCACGAAGGAGACCAGCGCGATGTTGCCGGCGCTCTTTATCGGCGCCGGACCGGCCGGGCTGATCCAGACCGCCGTCTCCCGCGAGGTGCTCGTGACGCTCGGCAGCCACCCGGCCTGGTCCGTGCTGGCGCTGATGGCCCTGGCCTTCGTGGTTTCGATCTGCTTCAACGTCGACGCCTTCTTCATCCTCTCGTTCGGTGCGACGTTCATGCCCGGCGCCATCGTGGCCTTCCTGGTCTTCGGCCCGATGATCGACATCAAGATGCTGGCCCTGCTGCGCACGCCCTTCACGGCTAAGACCCTGATGCAACTCACCCTGATTGTGGCTCTCTGTTCCGCGGTTCTCGGATTGGCGATCAACTATGTCGTTTAGACGGCTCCTGCGGCGCTGGCAGGGCGCGCTCCTCAGCATCGTGGGCATTGTGGCCACGGTCTGGCTGGGGGTCAGCGGGCAGCTCGGGCTCTACATCCACCCCGGTACTTCGTGTTCACCATGGTGATGGCCGTGATCGCCGCCGCGCTGGTGGTGGCCGCATTCGCTCTCCTGCCCGCAGCCGAAGACGAGCACGAGCACGAGCTGCCTGAGGGCGACGGAGGACGCTGGGCGTGGCTCTGGTCGGCCGGCAGCATCCTGATCATCGTCGCGGCCACCGGGGGCCTCCTGGTGTTGCCGCCGGGGACCCTGACCACGGCCACGGTCGCCAAGCGCGACCTGAATGGCTCGACCTCGCTCATCACGCAGAAAGAGGCGAGCGACCTCGTCGGCGGCGACTACTCGACCTTCACCGTGCGGGACTGGTCCTCGTTGGTGCGCCAAGGCGGCGGCGAGGACTTCTTCGCCGACAAGACCGCGACCGTGACCGGGTTCGTCACGCCCGACACGAGCGACCCCGAGAATGTGTTCTTCGTGGCCCGCTTCGTCGTGTCCTGCTGCGCGGTCGACGCGCAGCCGGTCGGCATCCCCGTCTACTACTCCGGCTGGCAGGACGAATTCCCGACCGACAGCTGGGTTGCCATCGAGAGCGGTTTCGACACCAACCCGAGCATCCGCAGCGAGGAGGCCATCGCCCTGGTTCCGAGCGAGATCACGCCCACGGACCAGCCCGCCCAGCCGTACGTCTACTGACGCCGGCAAGCTGATCGGGCCGCTCTGACGCCCGGTGCCCGCTGCATCCGTCGCTACGCAAACTCGGAGAAATTGCCGAAACGCCGGCTGGGCGGCCTGATCTCGCGGCGTGTCGTGAAAATCTCCGAGTTTGGGCACCGACGACGGATGCCCGGAGTGCGCCGAGCTGCGTGGCACGTTCCCGGGTGATTCGGGCGCCGCCCGCGGGGCTCGGCGAGCTCGACCTCCGATCAGGCGGCCGAGGCCTCCTTGGGGTCGGTGGCGGCGTCATCCGTGCCGAAGTGGTTGCTGCCCGCGGTCACGCCGGCGAGCCGCAGCCAGGTGTCGACCACGGTGTCGGGGTTCAGCGACACGGAGTCGATGCCCTCGGCGACGAGCCACTCGGCAAAGTCCGGGTGGTCGCTGGGGCCTTGACCGCAGATGCCCACATACTTGCCGCGGGCCTTGCAGGCCGCGATCGCCATGCTGAGCAGCTTCTTCACGGCCGGGTCGCGCTCGTCGAAGCCGCCGGCGACGATCGCCGAGTCGCGGTCGAGGCCGAGCGCCAGCTGCGTCATGTCGTTGGAGCCGATGGAGAACCCGTCGAAGTAGTCCAGGAACTCGTCGGCGAGCAGCGCATTGGCCGGCAGCTCGCACATCATGACGATCTCGAGGCCGTTCTCCCCACGGCGCAGCCCGTTCTCGGCAAGCAGTTCAATAACGCCCGCGGCCTCGTCCAGGGTGCGCACGAAGGGGATCATCAGCTTGACGTTGGTCAGCCCCATCTCGTTTCGCACGAATGAGAGCGCCTCGCATTCGAGGTCGAAGCAGTCCCGGAACGAGGGCTCGAGGTAGCGGGACGCCCCGCGGAACCCGAGCATCGGGTTCTCTTCGTGCGGCTCGTAGGCCGGTCCGCCGATGAGGTTGGCGTACTCGTTGGACTTGAAATCGCTCATCCGCACGATTACGGTCTCCGGCGCGAAGGCGGCCGCGATCGTGGACACGCCCTCGGCCAGGCGCTTGATGTAGTAGTCGCGCGGGTTGCCGTAGGCGGCGATGCGGGTGTTGATCTCGCGGGCCACGTCGGCGGGCTGGTCGGCCAGGTTGAGCAAGGCCTTGGGGTGGATGCCGATCTGACGGTTGATGATGAATTCGAGCCGGGCGAGACCCACGCCGTGGTTGGGCAGCTGGGCGAACGTGAACGCCTGCTCCGGGGTGCCGACATTCATCATGACCTTCACCGGGGCCGGCGGCAGGGTGGTGAGCGCGGTCTCCTCGATGCCGAAGTCGAGCAGCCCTTCGTAGATCAGGCCCGCCTCACCCTCGGCGCAGGACACCGTGACTGCGAGGCCGTCGGAGAGGATGTCGGTGGCGGTCCCGGTGCCGACAACCGCGGGAATGCCGAGTTCGCGGGCGATGATCGCGGCATGGCAGGTGCGGCCGCCGCGGTTGGTCACGATGGCGCTGGCGCGCTTCATGATCGGTTCCCAGTCGGGGTCGGTCATGTCCGCGACGAGCACGTCGCCGGTGGCAAAGCTCGCCATCTGGTCGATGGACGAGAGGATGCGCACGCTTCCGGCGCCGATCCGCTGGCCGATGGCGCGGCCCTCGACCAGGACCTTACCGGTCTCGTTCATCTTGAACCGGCTCTGGGACACCGCGGTCGCTCGCGACTGCACCGTCTCCGGGCGGGCCTGCAGGATGTAGATGCCGCCGTCGATGCCGTCTTTGCCCCACTCGATGTCCATCGGGCGTCCGTAGTGCGCCTCGATCGAGAGGGCGTGGCGGGCCAGCTCCTCCACGTCGGCATCGGTGATGCTGAACAGGTTGCGCAGGTCGACGTCCACGGGAACGAAGTCGATCGTGCGGCCGATTTCACGGTTCTTCGTGAAGGTCATCTGCAGCGCCTTCTCGCCGAGGGTGCGCTTGAGGATGGCGGGACGGCCGGCCTCGAGTGCCGGCTTGTAGACGTAGAACTCGTCGGGGTTGACGGCGCCCTGCACGACGGCCTCGCCCAGACCGTAGGAGGAGGTGATGAAGACCGCGTCGCGGAAGCCGGATTCGGTGTCCATCGTGAACATGACCCCGGAGGAGCCGATGTCCGAGCGCACCATGCGCTGGATCCCGGCCGACAGCGCCACCTCGGCGTGCTCGAAATTGTGGTGCACCCGGTAGGCGATCGCCCGGTCGTTGTAGAGGGAGGCGAAGACATCTTTGATGGCCGGCAGGATGTTCTCGATTCCGCGCACATTCAGGAACGTCTCCTGCTGACCGGCGAAGGACGCATCCGGAAGGTCCTCGGCGGTGGCGCTGGAACGCACCGCCCAGGAAATGTCGTCGGAGCCGCCGTGCTTCAGGACCAGGGCCGCGTAGGCGGCCCGGATCTGGGACTCGAACTCGGGCAGGAAGGGCGTGTCACGCATCAGGCCGCGGATTTCCTTGCCGGCCGATGCCAGCGCGGTGACGTCGTCGATGTCGAGGCCCCGCAGGCGCTCGATGATCCGCTGGTCCAAACCGGAATCGGACAGGAACCGGCGGTAGGAGTCCGCGGTGGTGGCGAATCCGTCGGGCACCTTGACGCCGGCCGACGTCAGATTCTGCACCATTTCGCCCAGGGAAGCGTTCTTGCCGCCCACCCGGTCCAGGTCCGTGAGTCCGATTTCGGAAAACCAGAGGATGTCTGTCGTCATGTGTTCTGCTCCCTTGCAGTGTGCGACCAGAGGTGAGGCCACGAGGTGAGGAGGCTCACCTCATGGATAAGCGCCCTGTTCCCATAGTGACAGGTCTATCCGGCCTGAGCGCAATTTGTTTACTTGATTGACATGTTCACTTGTCTGCGTTTTGAATGTGAGTCAGCGTTTGAGGTTCATTTGCTGCAGAATCATGGCCGACATCTCCTCCACGGACATGCTCGCCGAGTTGAGGAACGGGATTCCGTGGGAGGCATAGAGTCGCTCCGCACTGCGCAGCTCGAACCCGCACTGCCGCAGAGACGCGTAGGGCGAACCTTCCCGGCGCTGGGTGCGCACCTGGCTCAGGCGCAGGGGATTGGTGGTGAGCCCGAAGCACTTGTCCACGAACGGTCGCAGTGGCTTGGGGAGACCCTCCCGCTCGAAGTCCTCGTCGACGAGGGGAAAGTTCGCCGCGAAGATGCCGTGCTGCAGCGCCAGGTACATCGTGGTGGGGGTCTTGCCGCAGCGCGACGGGGCCACCAGGATCAGCTGCGCCTTCTCGAGCGCTCGCAGGCTCTGGCCGTCATCGTGCTCCATCGCGTATTCGACGGCCGTCATGCGGGACTGATAGCGGGCGGCGTTGCCGAGGCCGTGGGCGCGCCCTGGTTCGTTGCTGGCCTGCGTCGCCAGGGTCTCCTCGAGCTCGCCGAGATAGGTTCCGAGCAGGTCGATCAGGGTGGCCGTGCAGGTGCTGAGGGTGCGGCGGATGTCGCTGGTCACGGCCGTGGAGAATACGATCGGCTTCTGGCCGCGCTCCACCAGAGCGTCGATCAGGTCGACCACGGCCTGGGCCTGGTCCACATTCAGGATGAACGGGATCGTCGTGCGGTCGAACTCCACGGTGGGGAACTGGGACAGGAGGGTGCTCCCGAGCGTTTCCGCCGTGATTCCGGTGCTATCCGAGAGAAAGAAAACCGGGCATGGATCGTCAGTGGCCATACCTCATTGTGTACCTCCCGGCAGGCTCGGCGCGGATCGGTGCGCGCGTACTGAGCGCCGCAGTCGATTCCGCGAGTTGCCGTCGTCGCATCGTG
Source organism: Cryobacterium sp. TMT1-19 (assembly GCF_004403055.1). Taxonomy (NCBI): domain Bacteria; kingdom Bacillati; phylum Actinomycetota; class Actinomycetes; order Micrococcales; family Microbacteriaceae; genus Cryobacterium; species Cryobacterium sp. TMT1-19. Next base: position 36,850 of record NZ_SOHB01000005.1, on the reverse strand, counting down.
CGCAGCAGACTTGAGTCTGGGGTTGCGACTGATTCGTCCGCCCGGTAGCTAAGGAACCCACCATGACTGAACCGAATGATGCACGCGTCGGCCTCTACATCGACTTCGACAACATCGTCGTCTCTCGCTATCAGCAACTACACGGACGAAATGCCTTCCAGCGCGATGGCATCCGTAATTTCGACAGATCGAGCGCGGATGCCGAGCCCGAGGTTGCCGCGAAGCTGAACGCCGCGACGGTCGACTTCAACGCGATCATTGATTTCGCCGCGTCGTTCGGCACGCTGGTTGTCAATCGCGCGTACGCCGACTGGTCCGTGCCCGTGAATGCGAGCTACCAACGCCAGCTCATGTCCCGAGCGGTTGACCTCACCCAGCTATTCACCACGACCACGCGGGGAACGAAGAACGGGGCGGACATCCGTCTTGCCGTCGACGTGGTCGAAGACCTCTTCCGGCTGCCCGACCTCACCCACGTCATCATCGTCGCCGGTGACTCGGATTACATCGCCCTCGCCCAGAAGTCGAAACGTCTCGGTCGCTTCGTGGTGGGCATTGGAGTGGCCGGGTCGACCAGCACCTCCCTCGCGGCTGCGTGCGACGAATTCGAAGACTATGACTCTCTCCCCGGCATAGCGAAGGTCGCCGCCGCCGCGCCCGCCCCCGTGGCGCTCGTGCAGAAGCCCCCGTCGGGCAGGAAGGCCGCAGAACCCGCGACCGTGCCACCCAAGACGGTGCCCGTCAAAGCCCGCACCCTGACGACGATCCCGATGTTCTCGCACACCACAAGTTCGCAATTCGACGAGCCGGAGCCGGAACCGGCCGAGGACATCGACCCTCAGACAATCGCGTCGGAGCTCCTCGTGCGTGCCCTGCAGATCGGGCACGCAAAGGGCGACGACGACGAGTGGCTGAACACCGGCACGGTGAAGAACCAGATGCGCCGGATGGACCCCTCGTTCAACGAAAAACCGCTCGGCTTCCGTTCCTTCACCGACTTCCTCTCCTCGCGCAGCGAGGTGGCCGAGCTGCAGGAAGATGGCCCGCATCGGCTCATCCGTCTGCGCCCGGAGGCGAACGCGGGACGCTGAGTCGGTCCGTGCGGTCCGGCGCCGACATCACACCGGACACAGGAACACATTATGAGCAACACTCCCAACACTGGCCGCGTCGCTCGCGTTTCGACCGAGACGAAGGCTGCTTTCAAGACGACCGAATTCATCGCCTACATGCTGATTCTCGTCATGCGTTCATCGCTTCCGCCTTGGTCGATAACGGGCACGACGGGCAGGGTTTCGGGGCCAGCTCCGTCTGGCTGTCCGCCACGCTCCTCACCATCGGTTACATGATTAGCCGCGGCCTGGCCAAATCGGGAAGCCGTGAGAACTACGACCGTGACGAGCGTGACAACCGCCGCTAACTGACTCGGTGCACGGACCGGATCTGCCCTTGACGCGGCGTCCGTACAGAAGGTCCCCTACGCTTCGCGCAGGGGGCCTTCTGCTCAATGCAGGGCGCTGGAGCGTCCCGAACAACACCCGCCGTGGCTTCGAGGCCAGGGATATCGCCGATGTCGGCGACGGTGAAGAAGAGGAGGCACGTCGTTTTCCCGTCCCGCAGCCGCCGGAAGTGGGCATCAAGGGAACTGTGGAAAAAAACGGGGACGCAGAGGCAACAGCGAAGGACTTCGATGCCATGATGGGCGACATCGACGTGGGACTCGGACAATAATCATGGGCGAATTTGTCTACGGAAATTCCTCTGTCGTTGTCGAGTTCGATGATCGGGTTCTCGCGCACCTCAAGATCGTCATCCTCGCCAAGGTGCGTCGAGGGGAGAGCTTCTCTTTCTCCTGGGAGTACACGGCGGCGGCTGGCAGCGGCCACAGCTCCATCTGGATCCACCCCACCATCTCGTTGCAGTTCAACTTTCAGGGCAGCAAAGAACCTCTCCTGAACCGGGCATGGGTGGAGGAACTCGTCCGCATCTCAAGCACACCCGCCGGTCTGCGCGTCACCCCAGAGCCGCCCCAACCAAGGGAAGTGCGACTCTGATTCTCAGAGCGGTCGCGAGAGCCGATCGGCCGTGATTTGTTCAAAGGAGTTCGCTGACCGCCACGAAAAAGCCCCGGCTTCACCGCGCCTGGGGGGAGGCGAGGAATCTGCCGGGGCCGATTCGTTTGGAGTGGGGGAACTCCATCGACCACGGTACGGCGGATGGGCTGAATTTCGGCTTGACGAGCCCCCATGTCGGCACAAAACCGGCCGGTCGCCGCGGAACCGGGCATCGACCGTGTGTTCGCCGACGCAGGCCGACGTGGGCATCGCCATCGGAGCCGGTACGGGGGTCGCGATCGCTTCCGATGGGTCATCCTTGCCAGCGACGACCCGCGCCCGGAAAACAGCGCTCTTTCGGTGGTCTCCCGGCGGGCATAAAATCTCGGCATGTCTGCTGACCCGGATGACTATCGTCAGGCCCTGGAGCGAGCGAAAGCCCATGCCCTGGACTGGCTCTCCTCCCTGCCCACCCGGCCCGTGGGGCCACGCGTCGACGCCGACACCCTCGCCGCGGGCTTCGCAGCGCCGCTGCCGCTGCAGCCGACGGACCCGGCGGAGGTGATCGACGAGCTGGCCCGGCTGGCCGAACCGGGGCTGATGGCGATGACGTCCGGCCGCTTTTTCGGCTGGGTGATCGGCGGCACGTTGCCGGCAGCCCTGGCAGCCGACTGGCTGGTCAGCGCGTGGGACCAGAACGCCGGCATGCGCTTCGCGACCCCGGCCACGGCCGCCGCCGAGGAGGCCGCCGGCGGCTGGATCCTCGATCTGCTGGGTCTGCCGGACGGCGCCGACGTGGGCTTCACCACCGGGGCCACCATGGCGAACTTCGTGGGTTTGGCGGCCGGACGCGATCATGTGCTCGGCGACGCCGGCTGGGACGTCGCGATCGCCGGTCTGGCCGGGGCGCCCCGCGTCGCCGTCTACGTGGGCGATGAGCGCCACGCGGTGATTGACCTGGCCCTGCGCTACCTGGGACTCGGCGCCCCCATTGTCGTCCCGGCCGACGACCAGGGCCGCATGCTCCCCGAGGCCCTGGCGGCCGCGCTCAACCAGGGCACTGGCCCCGCGATCGTCTGCCTGCAGGCCGGCAATGTGCACTCCGGCGCCTTCGACCCGGTCGGTGAACTCACCGACCTCGCTCACCAGCATGGTGCCTGGGTGCACGTCGACGGCGCCTTCGGCCTCTGGGCCGCAGTGAGCCCGCGCTACCGCGAGCAGCTGGCAGGCCTCGACACCGCCGATTCCTGGGCTACCGACGCGCACAAGACACTCCAAGTGCCCTACGACTGTGGCATGGCCATCGTGGCCCGGCCCGCCGAGCTGCGGTCCACCTTCGGGGTGCACACGAGCTACCTGTTCGCCGACGAGACCGGTCCGGGTGACCCCTACGAAAAGGTGCCCGAGCTGTCGCGCCGGGCGCGCGGCGTTCCGGTCTGGGCGGCTCTGCGCTCCCTGGGCCGATCGGGCACCGTGATGCTGGTGGAGCGGCTGGCCGATCACGCCCGGGCCATCGCCGACGGGCTGGGTCGCATCACCGGCGCCGAGGTGCTCAACGACGTGGTCTTCACCCAGGTCTGCGTCAGCTTCGGCGACGACGAGCGCACCCGACGGGTGACGGAAGAACTACTCAAGGAGGGAACCGCCTGGATGTCGGGTTCGCGTTGGCAGGACCGGGACGTGCTGCGGGTCTCCGTGAGCAACTGGTCGACGGATGCGGACGACGTCGCCGCATCCGTGGCTGCCGTCGAACGGGCCTGCGCGGCGGTCGCGCGCAACCGTCCGACGGAATATGAGAAGGCGTGAATACGGCCGTGGTCCGGGCTGATTCCGGGGCTGATCAGGGCCCGGTCCGGGCGGCGATTCGTGCTCCGATCGGCGGCCGCCACCGACGGCCCGCGAGTGGCCGCTGGAGACGACGGTCGTAGGATCGAAGTAACAAGGATTGCCACAGGTTGCCGGTTGCCCCGGATTCACCGGCAACTGGAGGTATGTCGAATGCTCGCTCAACCACGGGTCGTCATCGTCGGCGGCGGAATCAGCGGATTGGCGACAGCACACTACCTGCACCGCCGGTTTGGCGACGGGGTGCGTCTGACTCTGGTTGAGGGTGGGGCGCGGTTGGGAGGCAAGATCTCCACTGAACAATTCGGCGGGCACCTCGTTGACGTCGGACCTGACGCGCTGATGGTGCGGGCACCCGTGGTGGCAGCCCTCATCGAGGACCTCGGGGTCAGCGACCTCGTCGTGGCCCCCGCGGGGTCCGGCGCACGCATCTGGTCGCGCGGTAAGCTGCGACGGCTCCCGGCCGGCACCCTCTTCGGCATCCCCGATCGGCTGCTGCCCCTGATGAAATCCCGACTGCTGTCGCCGCTCGGCCTGGCCCGTGCGGCCCTGGACCTCGTGAAGGCGGCCCCGGCGGGATTGCCAGACGACCCCACAATCGCCGAAATCGTTCGCCCGAGGATGGGCGGGCAGGTGTTCGACCGCCTCGTCGATCCGCTGCTCGGCGGTGTGCATGCCGGCAGGGCCGACGAGCTCAGTGCTCGGAGCACCGCGCCTGACATCGACGCTCTCGCCCGCGGCAATCGCAGCCTCTACCTCGGACTGCGGCGCCGACGCCGGAATGCCCCACCCAAGCCCGCCGGAGCAGGAGGCGCGGTCCTCGTCACCCTCCGTGGGGGACTCGCCCGGTTGATCGACGCACTGGCCGTCCACGTCGTGGGCGACGATGTGCGCCTCGGTACGGCGGTCGTCTCCGTGTCGCGCGGCACCGCCGGCTATGAGGTGAAGCTGAGCGATGGCACGGTGCTCGAGGCCGACGCGGTGGTGCTCGCCACTCCCGCGTTCGCTGCGGCGGACGTGGTGCGCAAGGAAGCCCCCGACCTGGCCGCCGCGCTGGCGGGTATTCCCTACGTCGATGTTGCCACGATCTGCCTGGCCTATCCGCGCTCCGCCGTCGCCCACAACCTCGTCGGCACGGGCTTCCTGGTGCCGCCGGAGGAAGGCAAACTCATTGTCGGTTGCACCTGGTCCAGCGCCAAGTGGCCGCACCTCGCCGATGACACAACCATGATCATCCGCTGCATGGTGGGCAGGCGCCGCGACCAGCGCTGGATGGACCTCGATGAGGACACCCTGGTCAGCCAGGTGCACGCCGAACTCGTCGAGGCCATGGGTCTGACCGGGCGCCCGACCGAGCAGCACATCGAGCGCTGGCTGCAGGCGATGCCGCAGTACATCGTCGGCCATCAGGGCCGGCTCGCCGCCGCGGAGGTGGCTCTGGGTCGGCTGCCGGGGCTCTACCTGACCGGTTCCGCCTACCGGGGGGTCGGGCTGGCCAGCTGCGTGGCCGATGCCGAGCGCACCGCCGACAAGCTCGCGCAGCTTCTGACCGATGCGCGTCCCGCGAGCGAGGTGCCCGCATGAGCGGGCTCAGCATCCCCTTCGGCGAGACCGCCGTGTTGCCGACCCTGCCGACCGCCCGCCGTGGAAAGGGCCCGGACTACGCGCAGCGCCCGATGCTGGTGTTCTGGGAAACCACCCGCGCCTGCCCGCTTGCCTGCAAACACTGCCGGGCCAGCGCCACGATGCAAGCCCTACCCGGCGAGCTGACCACGGCAGCGGGCAAAGACCTGATCGACCAGGTGGCCGGATTCGGCCGGCCGTACCCGATCCTGGTGCTCACCGGCGGCGACTGCCTGATGCGCCCTGACCTGTTCGAACTCGTCGACTACGCCACCGGCCTTGGACTGCCGACGGCGCTGTCCCCGTCGGTCACGCCGACTCTTACTCCGCAGATGATCGAACGGATCGTGGCGAGCGGGGTCAAGGCGGTGTCGATCAGCCTTGACGGCGCCGTCGCCGCGACCCATGAGGGCGTGCGCGGGATCCCGGGCCACTTCGACGACACCGTGGCGGCGATCCGGGCTCTCGCCGCGGCGGGGTTGACCGTCCAGGTCAACACGACCGTCATGCGCGCCAATGTCGACGAGCTCGCGGATGTCGCGGCCCTGATCAAGAACGCCGGCGCCGCTATCTGGGAGGTCTTCTTCCTCGTCCAGGTCGGCCGCGGCGTCTCGACCGAGGCTGTCAGCTCAGCGGAGCACGAAGACATCTGCCACTTCCTCTTCGACGCCTCCCAGCACGGCTTCATCGTGCGCACGGTCGAGGCACCCTTTTTCCGGCGAATCGTCGCCCGCCGACGCGCCGGTGACCCTGCACCGACGAGCGCACCGTACAACACCCTGTCCGCGAGGCTGGAAGCCCTGATGGGGCCGCCCGCGGGCCTGCCGCGGGCGCAGACCGCGTCGACCCGCGACGGCAAGGGCATCGTCTTCGTGGCCTACGACGGCGAGGTCTACCCGGCCGGGTTCCTGCCACTCGGCCTCGGGAACGTGTGCACGACCCCGCTGGCCGAGATCTACCGGGACAACCCGCTACTCAAACAGATCCGGGCCACGGAGTTCACCGGCCGCTGCGGCAGCTGTGAGTACGCGGACCTGTGCGGGGGCTCCCGAGCCCGCGCGTTCGCGTCGAGCGGCGATCCGCTGGGGGAAGACCCGGCCTGCCCGTTCCAGCCCGGCGCGGCCGGCGCCCACGTCGGTGCCTGAGTCCCAGCCAGTGGATGGCCTCGTGCCCGCGCCTGCCGCGGAGCCAGCCGGGTACGACGCCGTGGTCCTCCTCGGCTTCGGAGGCCCCGAGGGCCAGGACGACGTCATCCCGTTCCTCCGGAACGTCACCCGGGGCCGCGGAATTCCGGACGCACGCCTCGAAACCGTGGCCGCCCACTACCGCGCCTCGGGTGGTGTGAGCCCGGTCAATGCCCAAAACCGGGCGCTCCGTGACGCGCTCCAGACCGAACTGGCCGCCCGAGGCACCTTCGTACCGGTGTACTGGGGGAACCGCAATTGGGCTCCGTACCTGCGAGACGCCGTGACTGCGGCCGTCGACGCCGGCCACACCCGATTGCTCGCGCTCACGACGAGCGCGTACAGCTCCTACTCGAGCTGCCGGCAGTACCGGGAAGACCTGGCCGAGGCGCGGTGCGCCACCGGGCTCGGCGACGCCGTGCGCATCGACGCGGTTCGCCCCTACTTCGACCATCCCGGCTTCGTCGCCCCGTTCGTGCTCGGCGTCTGCTCCGCCCTCGCCGACTTCGCGCGGCAGGGCCTGGCCCCGGACGACGTTCACGTGCTCTTCACAACCCACTCCATCCCGATGGCGGATGCCGAGCAGAGTGGCCCACGCGAGCGATCCTTCGGTGCCGGCGGGGCCTACGAGGCGCAGCACCGGTCCGTCGCGGAGGTGGTGATGGCCGCAGTTTCAGCGGCGGCGGACGACGACACAGTGGCCGACGCCACCCCGGCCTGGTCTCTGGCATTCCAGTCGCGGTCGGGTCCGCCCGAAATGCCCTGGCTCGAACCTGACGTCAACGACGTCATCGTCGTGCTCGCCGCGGCCGGCACGCGGGCCGTCGTCGTGGTGCCGATCGGATTCATCTCCGACCACATGGAGGTCTCCTGGGACCTCGACACGGAGGCGGCGGCCACTGCCGCCGCGCACGACCTGGGGTTTACCCGGGTGTCGACCCCCGGCCTGCACCGGGAGTTCGTGGCGGGGCTCGTCGACCTGGTGCTTGAGCGACTGACGCCGGCAACGACCCCGGAACGCTGCGCGCTCACCGCGCTCGGACCATGGACGGATGCGTGCCCGGTGGGATGCTGCGAAAAGGGGCCGGCCCGGAGGCCGGGGACGGAACCCTCATCCCCAGCAGGAAATCCCGCGGCCCAGGGAGGTCCTTCATCGGGGGAGGCGCACCGCTGACGCCCGCGCAACTGGCCGAACGGATGGCCATCCGCGGGTGACCCCGGCCTCCCACCGATTGGGTACGCTCGGCGATAGGGCTCAAGAAGGCTAACGAAGGACCAACCGTGACCCACCCGTATCCGTTGTATGTGGCCATCCGGGCGCAGTGCTTCTGCTGCCAGTCGCTGCAGCCGTTCACGTTCACCTCGGCGACCGACCAGGTGGTCTGCGCATCCTGCCTGCACCACCTGGGGGCGGAAAAGGCCACCCGCCGGGACGCGGAGCACATCAAGCTGTGGGTCGGGCAATACGCCGACCAGCAGGAGAACCACCGGCAGTTCGCCGAGAAGTCGGCGGGGGCGGATGCCGAGCAGCAGGCGGTGATCGACGGGCTCACAGCCCAGGTGGTGGAGCTGCGCGGCGTCGTGGCCGGCGAGTCCGACCGAACGAAGAGCGCCGGGGTGCGCGCGCTCCTCGAGAGTGACCTGGTGCGGCGCGCCGAGCGGAAGACCGAGCTCGCGCACCGTCAGCTCGACTGGGCTATGGCCGTGCTCTGGCGGATCGGGCAGCTGCACCACGCCGTGGAGGGCATGCCGCTGGCCTGCGTCTGCGGGCGCGCCGCCGCGGCTTGCGCGGAAGGTCGGGCGATCGATCCGCAGCGGCAGGCCGTGCTCGACTGGGAGCGGAAGAACCTCGTGCTGCTGCGCGCCGGCTCCCGGCACGCCCTGCCCGACGACCACCCCGAGGTGCGGGTCTCGAAACGACAGCCGTGAGAGGTGCGGGCCGCCAACCCCTCAAACGTGTCGGTGCACCGGCGAGCGGACGGCGGGGGCCTACGCTGGAAAAATGGAACCCCTCAACACCCTGCACATTGTCTCCGGCGTCTTCATCGTCGGGCCCATGGCCATCCTCCCCATGACCGCCATGCGCTCCATGCGTGCCGGGGAAGCCGGCCAGGTGGCCTCACTGGCGAAGTCCACCAATCTCTTCACTCTGCTGTCGCTGCTGGTGGTGTTCCTCGGTTTCGGCGCGGTGGGCTTCAGGGACAACGCCTCCCTTGCCTCGACCTGGATCTGGCTGTCGATCGTGCTCTACGCGGTGGCCCTCGTACTCAGCCTGTTCCTGGTGGTTCCGGCCATGAAGTCGGTCTCGGAGCTCCTCGCCGAGCAGTCCGCCAGCGGTACCCGGGTCGCCGGCGCCAAGGTCGCCGGTTACTCTCGCGTGGCCATGGGCTCGGGCATCGTCTCGCTGCTCCTGGTGGTCGTGGTCGTGCTGATGGTGGTCAAGCCGGTCTAGCCGTTCACAGTCTCGCCGGGCTAGTCCAGGTCGCCCACCGAGACCAGGCCGTCGTGACGGCGGCCGTCGAAGATGATCGTCGGGATCTTCACGGTGTGGATGCTCTCCTCGACCAGCCGCGTGTTCGCGGCGATGATGTCCGCGACCTCGTCGGAGGCGGCGACGGATGCCACGTCGGCGACCTGTTCCTGGCTCAGGCCGAATTCGGCCGACCAGTCCTGCAGCAGCGCGGTGGCGACAGCCGGCTCGGCGCCGTTGATCACGCTCTGCCAGGAAACGCCCTTGTCATCGACTTCCGTGTAGATCCGGCGCAGGATCTCCCAGTCGACCGGCGTGGCGACGTCGGCGAGAGGGTTCAGCCGCAGCGCCTCGAGGTACTGGGTGACGAGCAGCGAGTTCTGGAACTTGTAGCCGTCGGCGGCGGCGATCGGGTAGGCGATGTAGGTGAGGTTCATCCGGTCGTCGAACCCGGCCTCCTCGATGTTGTTGAACAGCTGCAGGCAGTAGGTGCAACCGGGGTCGATGACCTCGAGCGCGGTTTCCTTCTTCGCGTCGTAGACGCCCAGGTAGCTGGCGTTGGCGGGCAGGTATTCCTCGGCCTCCCAGTTCTGCATGCGGGAGGGGATCGCCGAGAACGTCTCGCCGAGGCTGGCGAAGTCGTTGCCGAAGGCGCCGATCACGTCGCCGGAGAGCAGGGACTCGCCGAAGGTGGGCGTCTGGTCGGGGATCGAGCAGGCCTCGGCGCCCAGGCTGCAGGATGCGGAATCCTGCTTGTTGCAGGTGCCGTAGACGTACAGGTTCACACCGCTCTTGACGACGACGTATGCGCTCCAGACGGTGGCGAGCACCACGAGCAGCGCGACCACCTCGAGGGCGACGGATGCCGGGCCGACGAGCTTCGGACGGCGCACCGCCAGCGGCGCGAGCAGGTGGTCCTTGATGTCCTGCTTGAAGGTGGTGTCGCAGGGGCGGAACGTGACACGGCGGAGGGTGCAGTTCCACGCCCTGCCTAGGTAGCGGCGGTATCGTGCCGACACGGCCGCCATGAAAACGAGAACGATGAATGCGGCAATGCAGAACACTTAGGAGAGGCCTTTCATCAGGCGCGCGAGGGCCTGTGCGGCCTGATCGACATCGGCCGTGGTTGAGTGCAGTCCGAGCGAGAAGCGCAGCAGCGGCGGCAGCCCGAGCTGGTCTTTCAGGTAGTGGTGGGCGCAGAAGTAGCCGCTGCGCACCATGATGTGGGACTGGGAGAGGAACACTGCGAGCCGGTGCGAATCCTGTTTCGGGGCGTAGGCGCTGATCACCGGGCTGGCCGCGGTGTTGACCAGAGTGAGGCCGGGGATGTCGCCGAGACCCTCGAAGAGACGCTGCGAGAGACCCTGAAGGTGCTCGGCCGCGGGCCGGCCGCCGGGGCGCACCTGTCCCAGCCACTCGATCGCACGGCGCAGGGCGATGATCTCGCCCCAGGCCTGCAGCCCGGGTTCGAGCAGGGCGCCCGGGTCGTTGGCGAGAAGGTCGTAGGAGTCTTCGCGGACATCCGCCACCATGCCGCCGCCCACGAAGGTGAGCTCGAGGGAACCGAGCAGCTCGTGGGTGGCGACGACCACGCCGAGGCTGGCGCCGTACATCTTGTGGGCGGAGAAGCAGAGCGCGTCGGCCTCGGTTTTGGCCAGCAGGGTGCGTTCGTGCGCCATGGCCTGGGCGGCGTCGAGGATGACGATGCCGCCGCGGGCGTGGGTGTCGCGCACCAGGTCGGTGAGGTTGGTAAGCAGACGCCCGTCGATGTTGGAGGCCACGTTGACGACCACGATCGCGCGTTCGAGCTGGGCCGGCCGGTAGACCAGGGCGCCGTCGGGGGCGCGGTCGAGCACCAGGCGGGGCACCCCCAGTCGGGTCGCCGCCGTCATGGTGGGCAGGAAGACCGAATTGTGCTCGATGTGGCTCGTGACCATCTGCCCGAACCGGCCCTGCGGCAGCTGTTGCAGCAGCAGGTTCAGGCCGAAGGTCGTGTTGAGGGTGAAGGAGACCGCGTGACCCCGGCCGGAGAGGCCGAGCAGCTCGAGCACGGCCCGGCGGGCGTCCTGCACCTCCCGGTCGACGCGGGTGCCCCAGGCGTACTTCACGCGCCCGCCGCAGGCGTTGTACTCCGTGTAGTACTCGGTCAGGGCGTCGAGGACCGGCTGCGGCCGGAGGCTCTGACAGGCGGAGTCGAGGTAGACCGCGTCGGGTTCGAGGTAAGCGAAATCGGCGAGACGGCCGGTTTCGACCGCAACCTGTGGTGTGCGCCGGAACAACCCAGTGTGCTTCATGTCCTTCAATTCTTTCCGGCTCATTCTAGGCGAGCAGCGGGTTCTGCCCGGCGCGGCTGGGAACCGGCTGGGAGCGTGGTGGTCATAGCTTCATCCGTCGCACCGGGCTAGGCCTGGGCCGCAACGAGCACGGCCCAGGTGAGACCGAAGTCGTCGCTCGCGACGACCCCGCGTCGGTCGGCGGCGAGGAGCCAGGGCACGCTCCCGCCGACGAAGCCGAAGGCCTCCGGGCTGCCGTCGGTCTGCCCTCCGCGGGTCCAGGTTCCGCTTCCGGCCTCCTCGTGCCAGAGCACGCCCTCCGGGTCGATGCCGACGACACCGCCGCCGGCCGCGGCATCCTGAACGTCGATCAGGTACAGCATCGGTGCGCCGGGGACCAGCGCGAACGTGCGCCCGGCATCCTCGCTCACGGCGAGGCCGTTCTCGGTGGTCGCGAAGACCCGGTCGGCGGTCGCCGGGTCGGCGGCGAGGTCGCGCAGCTCCACCGCGGCTCCGGGCGACCAGGTGGCCCCATCGTCGTCGCTGATGCTGACCCTGCCGGCGGCGGCGTCGTAGCCGTAGACGCGCAAGGCTCCCGGCGGCAAGGTCACCGCGTCGAGGTCGTGGAAGTCGGTCTTGCCGGCGAGAGAGACGTTCGACCAGGTGGCTGCCGCATCCGCGCTGCTGATCAGTCCCACGTTGGGGCCCACCAACGTGGACTCGTCGGAGCCCGGATGCCCGGAGGCCAGCAGCAGGCCCGGCGCGGCCACCGTGAATCCCATGGCGTCGAAGGCCGGGCCATCGCTCGGGGTGGGCTGGGTGAGCCCGGCCTCCGGCGCGCCGGCCAGGTAGCTGTCGGGCAGCAGGTCGGTCGGGATCTGCCACACGCCCTGGTGCGTGCCGGCGTAGGTCTTGCCGGTGGACGGGTCGGCGCCGAGGCCGTGAATGTGTTCAAAAGCCGCCGTGGTGGGGGCGGACGTGCCGGTTGGCGGAGCAGCCGGAGTGGGCGCGCAACCGGCCAGCGCGGCCGCGAGGCCGACGGTGATCACGGCGGCGCCGCCGAGGCGGAGGGTTCTGCTGGCCGTCGTCATGGGTCAGTACGCGGCGAGGAGGTCGGTCATGACGGCGATTTCGGCGGACTGCGACGCGACGATGGTGGCCGAGAGGGTCTGGGCGTCGGCGTTGCTGCCCTCGTCGATGTGCGTCTGCGCCATGGCGATTGCGCCCTCGTGGTGCGCGATCATCAGCTCGAGGAACACCTGGTCGGCGTCTGCACCCGAGGCGTTGCCGAGCGTCATCATGTCGGCCTCGCTCATCATGCCGTCGGTGCCGTGGTTCATGTCGGACATGCCGCCCGTTTCGGCGCCCCACTCGCCCAGCCAATCGGTCAGCTGGGTGATCTCGGGCTCCTGGGCGGCCTTGATCTTGGTCGCCAGGGCGACGACGCGCGGGTCGGTGCCGTGCTTGGCGAGGAAGTCGTCGCTCATCGCGACGGCCTGCTCGTGGTGGGGAATCATCATCTGGGCGAAGTCGACATCCGCGGCGTTGGCGTTGGCGGACGCGGTGGCGGTGGGTCCGTCGGCGGTGGGTCCGTCGGCGGCCGGGGTCGTGTCGCCGCAGGCGGTAAGGGTGAGCGCCGTGGTGAGCGCGGCGGCGGCGATCAGCGAGGTGCGGATGGTGCGGATGGTGCGGAGCATTGGTGTTCCATTCGTTGACAAAAGGGTGAGAAACCGGGGGCCGGGGTGCGGCCGGGCCGCGCAGGCCGGTGGGGTGCGCTGGCGAGGGTTTCGGCCTAAATGCGGCGGATGGAGAGCAGGGTGAGGCGGGGCCGATGCAGGTGCAGCGGAATCTCCCGGAAGGAGCCGACGATGAAGCTGCCGGCCTCGAGCAGGCGACGGCAGGCCGACGGGCGCCGTGCCAGCAGAATCAGGCCGACCAGCACAAGCAGCAGGGAACACGTCATCGAGAGGGTGGCCAGACCGGACATCGCGTGGGTGTCGGCGCTGCCGAGTGCGCCGGCGGACAGGGCGACCACGGTCGCGGTCGCGGGCGCGATGCGCTCGAGCAGCGGGCCGGTGAGGGATGCGGGGAGGGATGCAGCGAGAGGCGCGGCGGATGATGCGGTGTGCCCGGCCGCGGAGTGTGCGTCGGCGGTCATCGCAGTGGTCATGGTTGTTGACGCTGTTGTTGATGAGGAAGCGGGAGCGGTCGGAGCCGAGGACAGGCTGCCCGGTCCGTGCGCCAGCCCGTGTCCGGTTCCGGCCGTGTGCGCCGCGAGCAGGCAGAGCAGCAGCGCGGCCATCGTGAGCACGGCGGAGTGGAAGACCCGGCGTCCATCACGGAGGGAGATCGCAGCGCGTGTGTGCAGCTTGCCGCCTCCGTCCGAACTGTGGTCTGGGCATCCGTCGGCCTGTCGCTCACCGTGGATGCCCTTTCAGGGTATACCGGGCGGATCGGCGTCAGCTGGGAGCGGCCTCGGTCCGGGGCGACACCCGGGCCGGGGCTCACCCCCAGTCGAGCGCGAGCACCCACGACCCGTCGGTGTCGCGGCGCAGGTCGTAGCGGTGTTGTTCCTCGTCGCCGCGCGAGGCATCGAGGCGCCAGAGCTCGGTGTCGATGCGGGACGGCACGCCGCCGGCATTCTCCCACCAGCGGGTGCGGGTGAAGATCGCCTGCGGCTGGCCGATGACGGTGTGTTCGAACCGGTTCCAGATGAACGCGCGCGGGTCGCCGTCGACGGACAGCTCCACGTCGACGACTGCGTCAATGATCTGAGGCATGCGTGGCTCCCTTGATTTTCTCGAACATCTATTCGATTCTGTGAGTGTAGTTCATGCCGCCGACACTCGCCAGACCCGATCAGGAAATCGCTCGCGACCCCGGCACCGAGGACTTGCCCGGTTCTCGCGCGCCCAGGCTCGACGAGCCGGGCCGGGGTGTGAGCCCGAGCCGCCGCACGATCTCGGCGGCCTCCTCGGCCGGAGCGCGGCCGGCGTCGATGGAGATCGCGCGCTCGTCGGCGTCAGGCGCCTCGAGTGTGGCCACCTGCGAATCGAGCAGGGAGGTCGGCATGTAGTGGTCGAGGCGCGTCGCAAGCCGGCGCCCGATCAGGTCCGTCGACCCGGTCAGGTGCACAAAGATCACGTTGTGCTCGCGCAGCACGTCGCGGTAACGGCGCTTGAGCGCCGAGCAGGTGATGATTCCCGGCGCCCCCGCCATGGTGTGCTCGATGATCCACGAGGAGACCGTGTCGAGCCAGGGCGCGCGGTCCTCGTCGTTCAAAGGCCGACCGGCAGACATCTTGTCGATGTTCGCCTGGGGATGCAGGTCGTCGCCCTCCTCGAGATCCCAGCCGAGCTGGCCGGCGAGGAGCCCCGCCACGGTGGACTTGCCGGATCCGGAGATGCCCATGATCACGAGCACGGGCTGCTGAGTCTCGAACATGCTAGATCACGATATTCAGCAGGAGGACGCCGGCAAGGCCGACCACGGAGATCAGACATTCCATCACGGTCCAGGTCTTCAGATTCTGCCCGACGGTCGTGCCGAGATACTCCTTGACGAGCCAGAACCCGGCATCGTTGACGTGGGAGAGGAAGAGCGAACCGGCGCCGATGGCGAGAACCATCAGCGAGACATCCGTGCTGCCCAGGCTGGCCGCGACGGGGGCGAGGATGCCGGCGGCCGTCACGGTGGCGACGGTGGCCGACCCGGTAGCGACGCGGATCAGGGCGGCGACGAACCACGCCAGCACGAGCACCGAGACGCTGCTGCCGGCCACGGCTTCGGCGATGACGGTGCCGATGCCGGTGTCGATGAGCACCTGCTTGAACCCGCCGCCCGCACCCACGATGAGCAGGATGCCCGCGATCGGCGGGAGGGAATCGGAGAGGGACCTGGCGACCCCGGCGCGGTCCATGCCGCCACCGCGACCGAAGACGATCATCGCGTAGATCACAGCGATGCCGAGGGCGATCATCGGCGTGCCGAGGAAGTCGAGCGTGGCGTTGAGAGGCGAGGTGGAGCCCGGGTCGATCGCGTCGGCGATCGATCGGGCGAGCATCAGCACGACGGGGAGCAGGATGCCCGAGATGGTGATCAGGAAGCTCGGGCGCCGGGCGTTCTCGCCCAGACCCTGATCCTCGTTGGTGAGGAACAGGGCGGGCACGGGCACGGAGACCCAGCGGCTCGCGAACCGGCTGAAGATCGGGCCGGCGATGATGACGGTCGGAATGGCGATGAGCACGCCGATCGCGAGAGTGAGCCCGAGGTTCGCATCGAGAGTGGTCACGGCCACGAGCGGACCGGGGTGCGGCGGCACCAGGCCGTGCATGACGGACAGGCCGGCGAGGGCCGGGATGGCGATGCGGATGAGCGAGAGCCCGCTGCGGCGGGCCACCAGGATGATCACCGGGATGAGCAGCACGAGGCCGACTTCGAAGAACATCGGCAGGCCGATCAGCCCGCCGATCAGGGCCATCGTCCACGGCAGGGTGCGGGCGCTCGAGCGCGTCACCAGCGAGTCGACGATGCGGTCGGCTCCGCCGGAGTCGGCCAGCAGCTTGCCGAACATGGCGCCGAAGCCGACCAGGATGCCGACGCCGGCCATGGTGGCGCCGAAGCCGGCGCTGAAGCTCGTGACGGCCGCGGCGGGAGCGAGGCCGGCCCCGACGCCGACGCCCACGGCGCCGATCGAGAGGGCGAGGAACGGATGCACCTTGAGCCAGGTGATGAGCAGGATGATCACCGCGACGCCGACGAGGGCGGCGAGGATCAGCTGGAGGTCGCTACCGGCCGGTTCAATCGGAACCACTGGAGCCGCGTAGGGAAGAATCATCTGAATTTCCATTCCGAGGCTGCTTCACTGCGACCTCATCGTCCAATAATCTGATTAATCAGATATTTGAGTGTGGCACACGAATCGCGACTCCGGGACCAACGCCGGTACGATCACGATGGGCGACGTCGCGACGACGCGCGCGGCCAGTCCGCAGGGAGAAGCTGAGATGAACCGTGGGGCGGGCGCAGGAGTGTGGCGTGAGCGAGGGCTTCATGCGCGGGTGGTGAACTCGCTGGGCCAACAGATCGTCGACGGCGGATACCTGACCGGCGACATCCTGAACCTGGACGTGATCAGCGAGGAATTCGCGGTCTCTCGCTCCGTGCTGCGCGAGGCACTGCGGGTGCTGCAGTCGCTGGGTATGGTCGAGCCGCGGCAGCGGGTGGGCACCCAGGTGCTGCCTCGCACCTCCTGGGACCTGATGCACCCGCAGATCATCTACTGGCGCGGACGCGGCACCGACTATCTCACCCAGATGCGCGAGATGCTCGAACTGCGCCTCGGCATCGAGCCTGTGGCCGCCCGACTGAGCGCGCGCCTGATGACCGCCGAGCAGCTGGACGCGGTGCGGGCGGCAGCCGAGGGCATGGTCGCGGCTGACCTTGCCGGCGACGGTCGCGGGTTCCTCGAGGCCGACATCGAGTTCCACTCCCTGATCCTGATCGCCTCCGGCAACAGCGTGATGGGGCACTTCGCCGGCACGGTCGCGGCGCTCCTCCGCACGCGCGAGGAGGAGAAGCGCTTCACCATCACCGAGTACACGCCGCCGTCGGCCCACCGGCACAACCAGCTGGCCGAGGCGCTGTTCGCGCGCGACGAGGATGCCGCGTACCGCTGGTCGTATGCCACGATCGAGGCCACCCTGACCGAGTTCATCCAGGAATCGGGCCGCGCCGAACGGGGCCTCGGGGCCTGAGACTGCCGGCCTGGCGCGGTGTCCGTTGCCCGGCACCTCGTGCTCAGAGCCGGGCGAGCCGCTCGATGTCCTCCAGGAATTCGCTGGCGACCTGGGCCGACACGGTGGTGCGGGTCGACCGGATCGCGACCAGGTAGTCCTCGGTGCCCGGGCCGCCGGGCGTCGACTCGTCCTCCCCCTCGAACAGTGCGCGTTCCAGCGCCTGCTGGGAGGCGCGCCGGGCGGCGTACTCGATGTCGGCTGGTGAGAACCCGTCGCTTGCGGTGACGAGCGCGCTCAGGTCGACCGTGCTTTTCCTGCCCTCGGGGATGTAGCGCTCCCAGATGGCCTGGCGGGCGGCGACATCCGGAAGCCCGATCGGGATGACGTAGTCGAAGCGTCCGTGCCGGAGAAAGGCGGAATCGAGGGCGCGGATGAAGTTCGTGGCGCAGACCAGGAGCCGGCCGGGCTGCTCGCGGAAGGCGGGAATGATCTTCAGCAGCTCATTGGTGACGCCCTGCAGCGCCGAGGGTGGCTCGCCGCCGCGTTGCGCCGCGATCTCCTCGACCTCGTCGATGAAGACGACCGCGTGCTCCAGCTCGGAGATCTTCAGGAAGGTCTCCCGAAGCGCACCGGCAAGGCCCTTGGGGTCAGCCGCGAGCCGCGAGGGGAAGACCTCGACAAAGGGCCATTCCAGCCGCGACGCGATGGCCTTTGCGAAGGTGGTCTTGCCCGTTCCGGGAGGCCCGAAGAGCACGACCGCCTTCGGTGGCACGACGCCGTACTGTTCGGCCATGTCGGGTTTGGCCAGTGGCATGACGAGCCTTCGTTCGAGCAGCTCCTTTTCGGTGCGCATGCCGCCGACGCCCTCCCAGAGATCGCGCGGCAGGATGCGCCCGCCCAGTTCGCTGAGCGACCGCAGCTCCTCGCGCTGCACCGGGATGTGGCGCTCGAAGTAGCGCAGGTGCTGCTTGACCTCGAAGCCCCGCTTCACGAAGGCGTCGACGCGCGTGGCCGATTCGGGCATCAGCGCGGACAGCTTGGTCAACGCGTGCCGGGACATCTTCTTCTCGAGGGCGGCCAGCAGGGCCGTGCCGATGCCGCGGCCCTGGTAGCGCTGCGCGGTGGCGAGGAAGACGACCCAGCCCTGGGCGTGGGCGGCGCGGCCCACGGCGGCCCCGACGACCTCGTCGCCGGCAAGGGCGACCACGGCGTCATCCTTCTGGCAGGAGGCCAGCACCTCGGACAGGCCGTAGACGGGCTCCGTCTTGGCGGCCGTGATCTCTTCCCAGAGGCGAAGGATGCCGTCGAGGTCGTCCGAGTGAAAGTCGCGGATCCGCCAACCAGTCATGAGTGCTCCTTCGCGCCGACACGTACGCCTCCCAATCTATGGCACTTGCGTCACCGAACTAGCGATCAGCCAAGCGGCGGGCAAGGTAAGGCGCGGTGCGGCTGTGCGGGTGCCGCGCGACGGCATCCGGGGTTCCGGTCGCCACGATCTGGCCGCCCGCATCTCCGCCGGCCGGTCCCAGGTCGATCACCCAGTCGGCGGCGGCCACCACATCGAGGTTGTGCTCGACGACGATCACCGTATTGCCGGCGTCGACGAGGCGGCCCAGCTGGGCCAGGAGAAGGCGGACATCCGCGGGGTGCAGTCCGGTGGTCGGCTCGTCGAGGAGGTACATCGTGTGGCCGCGGCGGGCGCGCTGCAGTTCGGTGGCGAGCTTGATGCGTTGGGCCTCGCCGCCGGAGAGCTCGGTGGCCGGCTGGCCGAGACGCAGGTAGCCGAGCCCGACCTCCCGCAGGGTAGCGAGGCTGCGGGCAGCGGCCGGCACGTCGGCGAGGAAGCCGGCGGCCTCCTCGACGCTCAGGCCGAGCACGTCGGCGATGGACTTGCCCTGATAGGTCACCTGAAGGGTCTCCGGGTTGTAGCGCGAGCCAAGGCAGGCCGGGCAGGGCGTGTAGCTGCCGGGCAAGAAGAGCAGCCCGACGCTCACCGAGCCCTCTCCGAGACAGGTCTCGCAGCGGCCGCCGGGCACGTTGAAGGAAAACCGCCCGGCGCCGTAGCCGCGCTTCCGGGCCTCGTCCGTGGCCGCGAAGGTCGCGCGCACCGCGTCGAAGAGCCCGGTGTAGGTGGCCAGGTTGGAGCGCGGAGTGCGCCCGATCGGCTTCTGGTCCACGCGCACCAGGCGGTCCACGGCCTCCAGGCCGGTGATCCGGTCGACCCGCGCCCGCGGCTCGGGGTCGCCGCGTTCGCCGTCGTCGCCGTCGTCGTCGACGGCGCCTGCGGCTGCCGTCGGATCAGAGGCGACGGCGGCGTCGGACTCCGGATGCAGCGCGAGCCGCACGGAATCCGCCAGAACCTGGCTGACCAGGGTGGATTTGCCCGAACCGGACACGCCGGTCACCGCGGTCAGCACACCGAGCGGGAAGCCGGCGTCGACGCCTCGGAGGTTGTGCCGGGTGACACCGTGCAGGCCCAGCCAGCGTTCTGGTGTGCGCAGCGCCGCGGGCTGGGGCGCGTCGGGCTGGGGCATGGCTGGCGCGGCCGGCTCCGGCGCGGCCGGGAACAGGAACTGCCGGGTAACCGACTCCGACACATCGGCCAAACCTGCGATGGGTCCGCTGTAGAGCACGACGCCGCCGCCGGCCCCGGCCAGCGGGCCCACGTCGACGACCCAGTCGGCGCGGCGCACGATGTCCATGTTGTGCTCGACGACGAAGACCGAGTTGCCGGATGCCTTCAGCTGCTCCAGCACGAGCAGCAGCGGTTCGGCGTCGGCCGGGTGCAGCCCGGCCGACGGTTCGTCGAGCACGTAGATCACGCCGAACAGGCCCGAGCGCAGCTGGGTGGCGATGCGCAGGCGCTGCATCTCGCCGGGGGAGAGGGTGGGCGTCGCGCGCCCGAGGCTCAGGTAGCCGAGGCCCAGTTCGAGCAGCACCTCGATGCGGGCGAGCAGGTCCCGGGTGAGGGTCACGGCGGCCTCCGTGGGCTCCGCGGCGTGCGGCTTCGCGGTACCAGGCGCGGCGTTGCGCTCGGCGCCGCTCGCCCGGAGCGTCGGGCGAAGCAGCTCGGCGAGCCCGGTCAGCGGCAGCAGGTTGAGCTGGGCGATCGACCGGCCGGCCACCGTGACCGCCAGGGCCGCGGGCGTGAGACCGCTGCCGTCGCACAGCGGACACGGGCCGGATTCGACGAAACGCAGCGCGCGCTCCCGCTGACTCTGGCTCTTGGAGTCGGCCAGGGTGTGCAGCACGTAGCTCTTCGCGCTCCAGAATCGGCCCTGGTACGGCTTGGCGATGCGGTCGCGCTGCGGGGTGACCTCCACCACGGGCTGTTCCTCAGTGAAGAGGATCCAGTCCCGCGCAGAGCGCGGCAGGTCCTGCCAGGCGGTGTCCACGTCGTAGCCAAGGGTGATCAGGATGTCCCGCAGGTTCTTGCCCTGCCAGGCGCCCGGCCAGGCCGCGATGGCGCCGTCACGGATGCTCAGGGCAGGGTCGGGCACGAGGGTTGCCTCGGTCACGGTATGCGCCGTGCCGAGGCCGTGGCACTGCGGGCAGGCGCCGGCCACGGTGTTGGGGGAGAAGGAGTCGGACTCGAGGCGTGGGGCAGCCGCCGGGTACATGCCCGCCCGGGAATACAGCATCCGCAGCGAGTTGGACAGGGTGGTCAGGGTGCCCACGCTCGAGCGGGAGCTGGGCGCACCCCGGCGCTGCTGCAGGGCCACGGCCGGCGGCAGCCCCGTGATTTCGTCAACCTGCGGGGTGTGGCCCTGCTGGATCAGCCGACGCGCGTAGGGCGCGACGGATTCCAGGAACCGGCGCTGGGCCTCCGCGAAGATGGTGCCGAACGCCAGCGACGACTTTCCGGAGCCGGAGACCCCGGTGAAGGCGACGATGGCGTCCCGGGGAACGTCGACGTCGACGTTCCGGAGGTTGTTCTCCCGAGCCCCGCGCACCTGCACGAAGCCCGCGAACGGCGCGTTCCCCGGTGCGGTCGACGGAGCGATCCGGGTCGAGGCGGCGGTGTCGGCGTCAGGGCGAGGCGGTTGCATTCGGCCGACTCTAGCCCGAACGTCTGGGCGGATGCCGGGCTAGAGATAGTGGACCTGAGAGGCGACGCGGTATAATGGTGAATTGCGATCCCGTCCACTGATGGCGGTGGGTCGGTCTTCATCTCGATACTCAACCGTGACAGATCCCGATGTTCTACCGTGACAATCTCGATCGCTCTTCTATAGAACCAGGCTCAGCGGCGTGCCGTTCAAACCATGTTTGAGACTGAGAGAACCATTGGCTGATACATCCGGATCCACCGCTACCCACTACGTTTCCCTGCTGCGTTGGGCGTCCCTGAAGCGGGCGTTCCTGTCCCGCCAGTCCGCGCCGAGCGCCGCCCCAATCGGCGAGCGTCGCTGAGTACCATGGCCGACCGCACCACTCCCACCGGTTCCGACCAGCAAGTACCTGCCCACCAGGTCTCGATGCCCCGCTGGGCCGAACTCAAGCGCGCCTACGTCGCGCGGCTCTCGAAGAGCGAGCGCGCCGCACTGGCCGCAGCCGCCGAGCACGCGAACGACCCCGAGGAGTGACCCGTCGGTTCCCCGGAGCCGGTGTAGAACCGATTCGACGGAGATTTTGGCGTGAAAGCGCTCTTTCGCAGGATTCAGGTCCGATTCGCGCAAAATCTCCGTCGAATTCGTTCGGGCCGTGAGGGCGCGCCGGTCACGGCAGGCGCAGGTGGTCAACGGGCATCATGACCAGCGGCGCGCGCAATTCCATCAGGTCCCGGGCGTGCTGGTCGAGCCGCTTGTCTTCCGGGGTGATCAGCGTCAGTGGCTCTACCGACTCGGCGTGCCCGTTCGCGCCGAGTGCGACGAAAATGCTCATGCACTGCGTCGTGAGGTGCAAATCGTGCGGCGTGCGTGGACTGCCCGAGCGCACCCGGATGCTGATGTGCATGCTGCGCTTGCCGGTGTGGATGAGCCGGGCATCCACTTCGACGATGTGCCCGATGTGGATCGGCCGGTAGAAGTGGATGCCGCCCGAGTAGACGGCCACGGCCGCGACGGAGCTCCAGGCCGCCGCCGTAGCGAAGGCGGCCTCGTCGATCCAGCGCATCACGGTACCGCCGTGGGCGTTGCCGCCCCAGTTCGCGTCGGCGGGGTCGGCCAAAAACCGGAACACCGTGCGTGGCGTGGTGCTGTCATCGGTATATTCCTGTGAGCGCATAGCAGTCTGGATGCGCTTGCGCGGCTGGAGCCGGGCCGTCGCGTTCTCTTGCAGCTCCCGGTCGACGTCGGAGTGGGGCACCCACAAGGGAACTTCCTGCGGCTTCCCGGCATCGTCGACGGCGACGAAGACGAGGATGCAGTGGGTCGCCGGACTGTATTCCCGGGCGCGGACATCCGTGGTCTCGACCGTGACAAGCACGTGCATGCTCGTGCGTCCGGTGTGGATGATGCGGGCGTGCACCTCGACCAGGTTGCCGGGCTTTATCGGCCGGGTGAAGTGCACATTGCCGACGTAGGCGGTGACCGTGTCGGAGGCGCTCCAGCCCACCGCACAGGCGTAAGCGGCCTTGTCAATCCACTCGAGCACGCTGCCCGCGGCCACGGTCGCACCCGAAGCGGCGACGTCGGCGGGAACAGCCATGAACCGCAGGGTGATGCGGTCGTCGGGCATGCCCGCGTCGAATTGCGGGATCGAACGGACAGGTGCGGCGGTCACGGATACTCCAACGAAAGCAGGTCAGGGGCTTCGGTCCAGACTTTCACATCCGGGCAGGCTGCGGGACAGGGCTGCGGGACGGGGCCCGGGACGGGGCAGCCCGGGCAGGGGAGTCGGGTGCGGGCCAGACCGTTGCCGGTCAGCCGTGGGTGCGGCGGTGTTCCTCGAGCGCCTCGACGACAAGGTCGTGGTCATCGCGCTGGGCCAGCCCGGAGACGCCGACGACGCCGATGAGAGAGCCCCGTACGCGCAGGGGGAAGGCGCCGCCGTGCGCGGCGTGTGTGTTCGGGTCGAGGTTCGAGTCGGTGCTGAAGTCGCGGGAGTTCGCTCGGAAGCGCATGCCCACGGCGTAGGAGGAGTTGGCGAAGCGCCGCACCACCCGGAACTTGTTCTCGAGCCAGGCGTCATTGTCGGCGCAGGCACCGGGCAGGGCGGCATGGAAGACGCGCTGGTCGCCGAACATGATCGACACCGCAATCGGATGCCGCCGGGCGTTGCCGAGTCCCACGAGCCGCGACCCGACGGCCCAGGCGTCGCCCACGTCGAAGGAGTCGAACTGAATGACACGTTCCTGCTCGAGAAGCAGCGGGAGAAGGTCTGCGGCGTCGTGCGCGTCGGTCATCGCATGCCTTTCGGGTTGAATGATGAACAGGGCAGAGGCGCCCGCAGTCAGTCTTCCACTCCCGCGCTCGCAACGGGAGCCGGTGCTAACGCAAACGGGTCGCCAAATATCGATAAGCGTCGATATACTGGGAGGACCGTCATCACGGACAAGTCGTCCCTTCTGGATGCCGGTCTAGGAGATGGTCACCCATGGCACACATCGAGATTTTCGAACCGGGACTGTGCTGCGGCACAGGCATCTGCGGAGTCGACGTCGACCAGGCGCTGGTCACCTTCTCCGCGGACCTCGATTTCACCCGCGCGAACGGCGGCGACATTGCCCGATTCAACCTGGCCCAGGAGCCCCTCGCCTTCGTGGAGAACGAGGTGGCCCGCCAGTTCCTGCACACCGTCGGCCAGGAGGGCCTGCCCGTCACGCTCGTAGGGGGAGCCACCGTGCTCACCGGCCGCTACCCGACCCGCGCCGAGCTCGCGAGCTGGACCGACGTGGCGGCTGTCGACACCGGCGCGGCCAGTCACCGTGCGGCCGTGCAGCCGGAGGGAACGGTGCGGCTGCTAGCCATGGCCGGGTCCGGTAGCGCCACGGCCACCGAGCTCACTGAAAATACCGCGGGCGCCGATGCCGGCTGCTGCTGCTAGGGCCGATCATGACGACCCTGCGCTTCCTCGACGACGCCCCACGTTTCCTCTTCTTCACCGGCAAGGGCGGGGTCGGCAAGACCTCCATCGCGTGCGCGAGCGCGGTGCGTCTGGCCGAGTCCGGGGCATCCGTGCTGCTGGTCAGCACCGATCCGGCCTCCAATGTGGGTCAGGTCTTCGGCGTGACCATCGGCAACACGGTCACGCCGATCGCGGCGGTGCCCGGCCTGTCGGCCCTCGAGATCGACCCCGAGCAGGCGGCCGCGCAGTACCGCGAACGCATCGTCGGCCCGGTGCGCGGCCTGCTGCCGCTGGCCGAGATGGCCTCGATCGAGGAGCAGCTCTCGGGTGCCTGCACCACCGAGATCGCCTCGTTCAACGAGTTCACCGACCTGCTGACGGATGCCGCGTGGACGGCCGCGTACGACCACATCCTCTTCGACACGGCCCCCACCGGGCACACCATCCGTCTGCTGCAGCTGCCCGGGTCGTGGACCGACTTCCTCACCGAGGGCACGGGCGACGCGTCCTGCCTCGGGCCGCTCTCCGGCCTCGAGAAGCAGCGTGCCGTCTACGCCGACGCCGTGGCCGCCCTCGCCGACCCTGCCCGCACCCGGCTGGTGCTCGTGGCGCGCGCCCAGGGCGGCGCCCTGCGGGAGGCCGCCCGCACCCAGGCAGAACTCGCTGCCATCGGCATGCAGCGTCAGCACCTGGTGGTCAACGGCATCCTGCCGGCCGGACCGGCAACGCTTTCTGATGCCGATGCGGGCACGCCCGCCGAGGCCGACCCGCTCTTCGACGCCATCCGGGTGCGCGAACAGCAGGCGCTCGCCGCGATGCCCGCGGGGCTGCGCACCGCGCCCACCGACTACGTGGGGCTGAAGAGCACCAACATGGTCGGCTTGGCCGCGCTCCGCAGCCTGCTCGAGCCTGAAGTCGTCCCGACGCCGGGCACCGGAATCGCCACGGTCGCTCCGGGGGCCCCGCTCTCGGCTCTCGTCGACAAGATCGAGGCCGGCGGCCACGGCCTGGTGATGCTGATGGGCAAGGGCGGTGTGGGCAAGACCACGCTCGCGGCGGCGATCGCCGTCAGCCTCGCCGTACGTGGGCTGCCCGTGCACCTCACCACGACCGACCCGGCCGCGCACCTCGACGACACCCTGGCCGGCGGGCTGGCGAATATGACCGTGTCCCGGATCGACCCGGCCGTCGAAATCGCCAACTACACCGAGCGGGTCATGCGCACGAAGGGCGCTCACCTCGACGCGCAGGGCCAAGCCATGCTCCGCGAAGACCTGCGTTCGCCGTGCACGGAGGAGATCGCCGTGTTCCAGGCCTTCTCCCGCGTGAGCCGGGAGGCGAAGGGCACCTTCGTCGTGATGGATACCGCGCCCACGGGCCACACCCTGCTGCTGCTGAATGCGACCGGGTCGTACCACCGCGAGGTCACCCGGCAGCTGGGCGACGGCATCCGTCTGACGACGCCGATGATGCGGCTGCAGGACCCGGAGCAGACGAAGGTGATCCTGGTCACCCTCGCCGAGACCACGCCCGTGCTCGAGGCCGCGGAGCTGCAGGCCGACCTGGAGCGGGCCGGCATCACCCCGTGGGCGTGGATCGTGAACAACTCGATCGCCGCGGCGGCGCCGACCAACCCGCTGCTGCTCGCGCGGGCCCGGAACGAGCTCCCCGAGCTCGAGCACGTGCACGAGAAACGCGCCCCGCGGCTCGCGGTGGTGCCGCTGCTGGCGGAGGAGCCGGTGGGCATTCCGGCGCTGCTCGCGCTCGCCGCGGGGCGGCAGCCCGCGCCTGCATCCGTTCGCTAGCTGGCCGGTCGGCCAGCGAGGGGGTCGGCCAGCGTTCCAGCCCCTGCGTCTGTCGAGTCTGAGGCCCCGCAGCACCTCCGTCCCGAACGAATTCGACGGAGATTCTGGCCAAATCGGGTTCAAACGGTCGGAAAGAGCGCTCTCAGCACAAGGTCTCCGTCGAATTGGTTCGACACCGAGGGCGGGATGCCAGCTGTGCGGAAAGCACCCACGCGGTGCGGTCGACTCGGACCTGCCGCAGTGAAATAACCAATCGTCAGGACTGACCCGGTTAACGCACGACCAGCGGGGCCGTGGTGCCGCGCACGGCAGACCAGACGACGATGACGCCCGCGAGCACCATGGTGACCAGCCCGAGCCCGGAGTAGCCGATCGCGCTCAGGATCAGGCCGGCCAGGGCTCCGCCGAGGGCACCGGCCCCGTTCATCGACAGGTCGGAAAAACCCTGCAGGGCGGCGCGGTCGTGCACGCCCACCGCCTCGGCGATCAGCGCCGAGCCGGCGACGACGGATGCCGACCAGCCCAGTCCGAGCAGGATCAGCCCCACCGTCATGGCAGTTTGTGACTCCCCGGCCAGCCAGAAGATCGCCAGCGAGACCAGCAACAGGCTCTGGCCGATGAGGATGACGGGTATCCGTCCCAGCCGGTCGGCCAGCCAACCGAAGACGGGCGAGAGCGCGTACATGCCGGCGACGTGGAAACTGATGGTCAGCCCCACCAGCGTCAGGGTGGCGCCGTGGTCGCGCAGGTGCACCGGGGCCATCGACATCAGGGCGACCATGGTGGCGTGGCTGCAGGCGATCACGACCACTGCGAAGCGGGCCTGCGGGTTGACGCGCACGATGGCCAGGCCGCCGCGCCGCGTGCCGCCGGCGGGGTCGACCTCGCGTGCGGCGAGGGCGGTGAGCAGCGGGTCGGGGCGGAGTCCGACCGTGTAGACGACGGCCGCGCCGACCGTGGCGATCAGGGAGAAGGCGAAGGCACCGGTCAGCGGGGGCAGGCCGATGGCCTTCCCCACGACCTCGCCGGGGCCGAACAGGTTCGGGCCGAGCACGGCGCCGATGGTCGTCGACCAGACCACGATGGACAGGTCGCGCGCCCGGAATTGTGTGCTCGCGAGGTCGGTGGCGGCGAAGCGGGCCTGCAGGTTCGTGGCCGATCCGGCGCCGAGGAGTATCAGGGCCAGCAGGAGCAGCGGGAAGATGTCGACCGCGACCGAGGTGATGGCGAGAACAGCGCCGGAGCCGGCGATGAGCGAGCCGGTCGCGAGGGAGCGGCGGCGCCCGCGGCGCTGGGCCAGGCGGGCCAGCGGTACGGCCACGAGGGCGGCGCCGAGGGTGCTCATGGTGGCGGCCATGCCCGACCAGGCGCTGGAGCCGGAGAGCTGCGCGGCCAGCAGGGCGCCGAGGGAGAGCGTCGCGCCCATGCCGATGCCGCCGAGGATCTGGCCTGCGATGAGCACCCGCACGACCGTGCGCTGCAGCGGCGTGTGGTCGGCGGGCGTGGGCACGGGGCGGGCGTCCGGGGTCACGGGCGCGGGCGCATCCGGATTGGTGGACATCGGGCTTCCTTGTGGCATGTGCGCTGGGGTTTCAGCATACCCCAGGGGGTAATTAGACTTTGACGACGAGCAGGGTGTCGAAGGCGAACGTGGCGGCGCCGCCGTCGCCGGGGGCCTCCGGGTCGGTGGCGAGGTCGCGGCGGATGGTCTCGCAGCGCACGACCCGGGAGGCACCCGGACTTGCGGGGTCGATGCAGGAACGCAGCAGCTCGGGCGAGTAGAGGATGGCCGGATCGCCTGGTCCGGGAGCCCCGGTCGCGAGGTTGGTCTGGTCGTGCCCGAGCGCGACCAGGTGCCCGCCGGGGGAGAGCCACCCGGCGGCGCGGGCCAGCACGGCGCGCAAGGCGGGCTCGGGCAGGTGCAGGTACATCACTGTGACCAGGTCGAAGCTTTCGCCTGCCGGATCCCAGGTTGTGGCGTCGCCGACCTGCCAGTCCACCGACACGCCTGCCTCGGCGGCGTGCGCTTCGGCCTGGCCGACGGCCTCGGCGGAGAAGTCGACCGCCGTGACCGTCCAGCCGTGGCCGGCCAGCCAGATCGCGTTGCGACCGTCGCCGGTGGCCAGGTCCAGCGCACGCCCCGGCGGGAACGGGCTCACGGTGTCCTGCACGATCTGTGCCGGCAGAGCCGACCACAGACGTCCGGCCTGGCCGGCCTGTGCCTCACGGGCGAGGCGGTAGCGGGTGTCCCATTCGGTGGCGTCCATCGCGTGTCCTCTCGGCGGGCATCCGTCGGTGTGAACGGATGCTGCGCGATGGCCAGTTTCGCACGGAAGCGGCGGCTCAGCGGGAGAGCGCTGCCAGCTCGGCCCGGGTGGAGGCACCCACCTTGCGCAGCAGGTTGGCGACGTGGAACTTGACCGTGTTTTCGCTGATCGAGAGCGTCTCGGCGATCGCCCGGTTGCGGGCGCCGGAGGCGACCAGCTCGAGCACGCCCTTCTCGCGCGGGCTCAGACCCCACGCGGCGGCCGCCGTGAGCGGTGCGAGCGGCACGTCGAGGGGGAGGGTGACGGTCATTTCGGACCCCCAGCCGGTCGTCGCCTCCAGCCGCAGCGTCCCGTTCAGTGCGGCCACCCGGCTCGTCAACCGGCTGACGCTCGGGCTGTCCGGGGTGAGGTCGCCGGAGCCGTCGTCGCGGATGTGGATCAAAAGGTTGCTGCCGTCGCAGTCCCAGTGCACGCGCACGCGGGCCACCCCGGCCTGCTCGACCAGAGCCAGGACCGCGCCGCGCACGATGGCCCGGGCGGCGTGGGCCACCTCGCCGGGCAGGGCCCGGCCGTTCACGGGCGGCTCGATGAACTGCACGTCGAGGTCGCCGAAGCGCACGAGCGGGCGCAGGTCGTCGCGCAGGCGTTCGAAGGCCCGAGCAACGGGCTCCTCGGTGAGGGACCGGTCGAGGTCGGAGACGGCGCGCAGCGCCACCATCGCCGTCGCGGCCAGGTCGATCGCGGTTTGCCGGGCCGAGGCGTCGCTCGTGTTCCGGGAGCGGAGCACGGCGAGCAGGGACTCGAGCGTGGTCGCCTGCGTGTCGGTCAGGTCGGCGACGACCCGGGCGCGCTCGGCGGCGGCCGAACGGGAGTCGAACGGCTCGATCGAGGGGGCTGGGCGCTGACTATTCACCTCAGCAGCCTACCGGGGGTGCGTTCAGCCATCCGTTCGGGTAGGTGCACCGCCCGTTCGGTGGGCCTCCTGCCCGCCCGAAAGAGTGGACCATAAGGGGATGCCTTCTTGCACCGACACCCCCGTGACACTGACCGTGACCGAATCGCTCGCCGCCATCGCGGCCGAGAACGCCGGGATCGTGCGCCAGCTCCTGACGACGGCGACCACGAACAGCACGAACAGCACGAACAGCAGGAACAGCAGGAACAGCACCGACGACACGGCCGGTCTCCCGACCCTCGACCAGGCCGCGGCCGCCCTGCGGGGAGCCCGGCGCGTGTTTGTGCTCGGCGCGGGCCGGTCCGGCCTGGCCCTGCGCATGACCGCGATGCGGCTGATGCACCTCGGGCTCGACGTGCACGTGGTCGGCGAGGTCACCACCCCGGCGATCGCGGCCGGCGACGTGTTGCTGGTAGCGAGCGGGTCCGGCGCGACGGCCGCCGTCGTGCGCGCGGCCGAGACCGCCGCGGCATCCGGTGCCCGGGTGATCGCGATCACCACCGCACCGGACTCCCCGCTGGCCGCGCTGGCCGCGGTGACCGTGGTCGTGCCGGCCGCCCAGAAGCAGGACCACGACGAACTCCGGTCGTTGCAGTACTCGGGCGCGCTCTTTGAACAGACCGTCGTCGTGCTTGGCGACGCGATCTTCCACAGCCTGTGGAAGGCATCCGGGGCCACGGCCGACGAGCTGTGGCCGCGCCACGCCAACCTCGAATAACGCTTTTCACTCACTCAGACCTATCAGACCTCACCAGACGTCACCAAAACCGGAAAGAAGACCATCATGAAGCTTCAAGTCGCCATGGACGTACTCACCACGGATGCGGCCCTCGAGCTGGCCGCGAAGGTTGCACCCTACGTGGACATCATCGAGCTCGGCACCCCGCTGATCAAGGCGGAGGGCCTGCGTGCCGTGACCGCCATCAAGGCCGCTCACCCCGACAAGACGGTCTTCGCCGACCTCAAAACGATGGATGCCGGTGAGCTCGAGGCCGACCTGGCGTTCACCGCCGGCGCCGACCTGGTGACCGTGCTCGGCACGGCCGGGGACAGTACCATCGTCGGGGCCGTCGCCGCGGCCACGAAGCATGGCAAAGGCGTCGTCGTCGACCTGATCGGCGTCGCCGACAAGGTGACGCGGGCCCGCGAAGTGACAAAGCTCGGCGCCGTCTTCGTCGAGATGCACGCCGGCCTTGACGAGCAGGCGGAGCCCGGCTTCTCGCTCTCGACTCTGCTCAACCAGGGTGAGACCGCCCGGGTTCCGTTCTCCCTGGCCGGCGGTGTGAGCGTCGCCACCATTGCCTCCGTGCAGCGTGCCGGGGCCCGGGTCGCCGTCGCCGGCGGCGCCATCTACGGCGCCGAGGACCCGGCCGCCGCGGCGGCCGCCCTGCGCGCCGCCATCATCTAGCCACCCCGGAGTCCGCGCCGGAGTTGGCGCGGGAGTCCGCGTGGATACGGAAAAAGCACCCTCGTTTCGAGACGGGGGTGCTTTCTCGTGGGGGCAGGGAGAGGGGGTGTCAGCCGAGTAGCATCTTGCCGAGCGTGTCAGCGGAGTAGACGGTCGCGGTCGCCTCGGCGGCCTCGGACGGGGAGCCGTAGCCCCACTCCACGAGGATGGCCGGCACGCCGTGGGCGGCCGCACCTTCCGCGTCGTACCGGCGGTCACCGACCATGACGGGCTGGCTGAGGTCGGCACCGGCGGCGGCGAGGCGCTCGAGGGCCTCCGCCACGACGTCGGCCTTGGAACTGCGCGTCTCGGTGTCGGTGGAGCCCACGATGGCGGTGAAGTACTGTGCCAGGTCGAAGTGCTCGAGCACCGCGATCGCATTGTGCTGGGTTTTGCTGGTGGCCACGGCCATCGGGATCTTCGCCGCGTGGATGCGCTCGAGGAGCCCGGCGACGCCCGGGAAGATGGCGGTGTCCAGCAGGTGCTTGCCTTGGTCGTCGGCGCGGTAGACGGCGACAGCCTCGGCTGCCTCCTCCGGTGTCATGCCGGCGTACTCGCGGAAAGCGGCCAGCAGAGGCGGCCCCACGTAGGCCAGAAGTTCCGCGTCCGCGGGAACCGGGCGGCCCAGCACGGCGAAGGTGCGGGCGAGGGCATTGGTGATGGCCGGGGCGGAATCGGTGATCGTTCCGTCAAGGTCAAATATGATGGCACTCCACGTGCGGGTCAATGTCGAAATCACAGGCTAATACTAGGGGTCGGGAGTCGATCCATCGCATGAATTTAAAGAAAAATAGGAGTAATACGCTTTCGCGCGGGCCGCCAGCTCCTAAAAGAGTTTCGATTGTGTGTCGTCGAGTCCGCGCATGGCGTCGTAGTCGAGAACGAGGCAACGGATGCCCCGGTCCTCGGCCAGGGTGCGCGCCTGCGGCTTGATGATCTGTGCGGCGAAAACCCCGATCACCGGCGCAAGATGCGGGTCGCGGTTCATGAGTTCGAGGTAGCGCGTGAGCTGTTCGACCCCGTCGATGTCGCCGCGCCGCTTCAGCTCTACGGCGACGGATCCGCCCGTGGAGTCGCGCGCCAGGATGTCGACCGGGCCGATCGCCGTCATGTACTCCCGGCGCACCAGGATATGGCCGTCGCCGAGCAGGTGGATGTGCTCGGCCAGCAGCTTCTGCAGGTGGGCCTCGACGCCGTCCTTGATCAGCCCGGGGTCGATGCCGAGCTCGTGGGCGGAGTCGTGCAGCACCTCGTAGATGCTGACGATGAGCTGGTCGGCGGTCTTGGCGTGGGTGACCGTCCAGACGGCCGTGACGCCGGCCTCCGTCTGGTCGTCATCGGGCTCGGACAGCGCCAGGCTGCACGGCGGGCTCATCCAGTTGAGCGGCTTGTACGAGCCGCCGTCGGAGTGCACGAGCACGCTGCCGTCCGACTTGATCATGAGCAGGCGGGTGGCCAGCGGCAGATGCGCGCTGAGTCTCCCGGCGTAGTCGACGGAACATTTCGCAATCACAAGGCGCACGGTTCGAGCCTAACCGCGCCGCGGCATACGTTCGCCCACCCTCGACGAACCTCCCGCGCCCCGGGTCCGAACCAATTCGACGGAGATTTTGCCGTTTCGGCTTGAAACAGCCCCAAAACCGGCCTCTAGCGCCAAAATCTCCGTCGAATTCGTTAGGCGGCGGGGGCGTTGGTGCGCTCGCGCGCGGCGGGGGCGGCCAGGCCCGCCAGAACCATCAGTGCCAGGATCAGGAACAGGGCGTTCAGGATGCCCCAGGCCTCGCCGAGCAGGCCGAGCACGGGCGGGCCCACGAGGAACGCGAAATAGCCGATCATGGCGACGGCGCTCACTCGGGCGGCGGCGTTCTGCGTGTCGTCGGCGGCGGCCGACATGCCCACCGGGAAGCCGAGTGACGCGCCGAGACCCCAGAGCACCGTGCCGGTGTAGAGCAGCCCCTCGTTCGGCGCGAGGATGAACAACACCAGGCCCAGGATGCCCAGCGCGGCGCAGGCGCGCAGCACCGGTACCCGCCCGAACCGGTCCAGGATCGGCCCGCCGATCACGCGGCCGACGGTCATCGCCGTCACGAAGACGCCGAAGATGATGGCGCCCTCCGTGTTGCTCAGCCCGTGCCCGTCGACGGCGGCAAGGGCCAGCCAGTCGTTGGCCGAGCCCTCGGCGAAGGTCATGCCCAGCACGATCGTGCCGATCAGGAGGATCCTCGTGTCACCCCACGCGGACAGGCCGACACGCAGGCGCTCCCGCCACGGCGGCGCAGGGCGCGGCCCGGCCTCCGCCGTTCCCGGCGCGACGCCCGGCTCCGCGCCCGTCGCCGGCTCGTCGCCGAGCTCCGCTCGCACCGGGATATACCGCACCCCGGCGACGGCCGTGGCGAGCACGAGAAGCGCAACCCCGGCCAGGTGCCAGAACACCGGCAACGAGACGAAGGATGCCCCCGCGCCCGCCAGTGCGCCGACCACGGTGCCGAGGCTGAAGCAGGCGTGCATCAGCGGCATCAGCGTCTTGCCGATCGCCCGCTCAACCGCCGCCCCCTCGACGTTCATCATGACGTCGACCGAGCCCATCCCGAAACCGACCAGGACCAGCCCGGCGAAGACCAGCTCGGTGGACCCCAGCAGGCTCGTGCCGACCCCGGCCGTGATGAGCCCGACCGAGGAGATCGCGACGCCGAGTACCACGGCGCGCCGGGCGCCGAGGCGGGCGAGCAGCCCGACCGCCGCCACCAGGCCGATCACCGACCCGGCCGAGAGACCGAAGATGACAATGCCCACCTGCGCGGTCGAGAGCTCGAGGCCGTCTCGCACGGCCGGGATGCGGGACATCCAGGTGGCCAGTGCGAGTCCGGCAATGAAGAAGAGTGCGAACACGGCGTTCCGCCAGGCGTGCAGCCCGGGCCGGGCGGCTGGGGTGGCGGAGATTCCGAGGTCGCGGGCAGTGTGGGTCACACCCTCCACGTTATCCGAAACGCAATCTGCCGCACGTGGGGGGACTTCAAGGGGGCAACAGAGGGGGGGGGGGGGGGTGCCGCACCCCGCCGCACCGATCGGAACGCTCGTAGACTGAGCAAGCGATCGAGCGTTTCCAAGGGGGAACGTGGCTGGTCGGACATCCTCACCCGGGCAATCCGTGACGTCGCGGGTGCTGAGCATCCTCGCCGTCTTCGAGCAGAGCGCCTCACCGCGGTCGCTCTCCGAGATCTGCGCCGAGAGCGGGCTGCCACAGAGCACCGTGCCGCCTGCTCGGCGAGCTCGAAGAGGGGGGCGCCGTGCAGCGGGATGCCCGCGGCCGCAACCAGATCGGCCTGCGCCTTTGGGAACTCGGCCAGCACGCGGGGCGGCAGCTGCGCGACGTGGCCCGCCCCCTACCTGCAGGACCTCTCCGGCCTCACCCAGGAGACCGCGCATCTGGCCATCCGCGACGGGGCCGACGTGCTTTACATCGACCGCGTCTACGGCACCCGGCGCGTGCCGCAGGCCCCCCGGGTCGGCGGCCGGCTGCCCATGCACGCCACCGCCATGGGGCGCGCCATCCTGGCATTCGAGGAGGACTGGGTGCAGGACGCCGTGCTCGGCGGCACGCTGATCGCCCGCACCGCCTTCACGAAGACCGACCACGAGCAGCTCCGCCGGGAGATCGAGAAGATCCGCGTGCAGGGGTTCGCGCTCGCCTCGGAGGAGGTTCGCCTCGGCTCCTGCTCCCTGGCGGTTCCGGACTTCCAGGCTGACGGCCGCGTCGTCGGCGGGCTCGGCATCGTGCTGCCGACCAGCCGCGCCCACCAGCTCGAACGCAACCTGCCGATCCTGCTCGGCACGGCCGAGCGCATCCAGGTCGGAATCGCGCAACTCCCCCCTCGGCGCTGCAGCCCGCCGCCCGCGCCCGCAAACCACCCCGGTGATCGACCCCGTCGCGATCTGAGACCCGATGGATCCGGCAACCGTGTTCGGGCCGAGCGCGACCGCCGCGCAGGGGGACACGGTGCTTGGTCACATCCGGTCGGGCCTGGCGGAGGGTGCCCGCGCCACGACCGGCGGCGACGTGCCCAGCGGGTTCGACCGGGGCTTCTCCGTCACGCCGACCGTGTTCGCCGACGTGACGCCCGGCATGCGGATCGCCTGGGAGGAAGTCTTCGGGCCGGTGCTGTCGATTTTGCGCTACGACCGCCTCGAGGAGGCCATCGGGATCGCCAACAACACGGATTTCGGCCTCGGAGGAACGGTCTTCTCCGCAGACGAGGATGCCGCCCTCGCGGTGGCGTCACGGGTGGACACGGGCTCGATCGGGATAAAATTCTTCGCCGCAAACCATGCCGCCACGTTCGCGGGGCGGCATGGCTCAGGGCTCGGCGTCGAATTCGGCCTGGAGGGTCTGCACGTCTACCTCAAGCCGCAGTCGGTGCACCGCCGCATCCGCTCGTAGCCGGCACGGCGGTGCGCTCAGGATCGCGGCAGGATCAGGGCCGCACCTGCGGGGGCAGGGCGGCGATGATCGGGTGGTCCTTCTGGAACACGCCGGATTTCGCCGCCCCGCCGGGCGAGCCGATGTCGTCGAAGAACTCGACATTGGCCTTGTAGTACTCGGCCCACTTCTCGGGCACGTCGTCCTCGTAGTAGATGGCCTCGACCGGGCAGACCGGCTCGCAGGCGCCGCAGTCGATGCATTCGTCGGGGTGGATGTAGAGCGAGCGCTCACCCTCGTAGATGCAGTCGACCGGGCACTCGTCGACGCAGGCACGGTCCTTCACGTCGACGCAGGGCAGGGCGATCACATAGGTCATCGGCACGCCCCGGTCAGACTCAGCCGAATCGGGGCAACGGGCTGGCTAGATGTTGAATCCAAGAGCGCTCATCATCTCCCGGCCGTCGTCGGTGATCTTGTCGATGCCCCACGGCGGCATCCAGACCCAGTTGATGCGGAACTGGTCGACGATGCCGTCCAGGTTGACGCCGATCTCCTGCTCGAGCACCTCGGTCAACGGGCAGCCGGCCGAGGTCAGGGTCATGTGAATGATCAGGGCATCGTTTTCATCGTCCCAGCCCAGATCGTAGATCAGGCCGAGGTCGACGATGTTGATGCCGAGTTCCGGGTCGATCACATCCTTGAGGGCCTCCTGGACGGCATCGAACCGCGCCGCGCCCAGGGTCGATTCCGCCGACTGCAGTGCGGTTGTCCCGAGGCTCATCGGGCGACGTCGGCGCTCTGGAAGCGATCGTAGCCCTCGTCTTCGAGGCGGTCGGCGAGTTCGGGGCCGCCCTGTTCGGCGATGCGGCCGTCGACGAAGACGTGCACGAAGTCCGGCTTGATGTAGCGCAGGATGCGGGTGTAGTGCGTGATCAGCAGCAGACCCAGGCCGGTGTGCTCCTTGGCCCGGTTCACACCCTCCGACACGATCTTGAGCGCGTCGACGTCGAGGCCGGAGTCGGTCTCGTCGAGCACCGCGAAGCGGGGCTTCAGCAGTTCGAGCTGCAGGATCTCGTTGCGCTTCTTCTCACCGCCGGAGAAGCCCTCGTTCACGTTGCGTTCAGCGAAGGACTTGTCCATGCGGAGCTGCTTCATCGACTCGCGCACATCTTTGATCCAGCTGCGGATGGGCGGCGCGCTGCCGTCGATCGCGGTCTTCGCGGTGCGGAGGAAGTTCGTCACCGTGACGCCGGGAATCTCCACCGGGTACTGCATGGCCAGGAACAGGCCCGCGCGGGCGCGCTGGTCCACGGTCATCGTGGTGACCTCTTCGCCGTCGAGCAGGATCGAGCCACTGTCGACAGTGTATTTCGGGTGACCGGCGATCGTATAGGCGAGGGTGGACTTGCCGGAGCCGTTCGGGCCCATGATGGCGTGGATCTCGCCCTCGTTGATGGTCAGGTTCACCCCGTGCAGGATCTGCTTGGTGCCCTGGTCGGTCCAGACGCTGACGTGCAGGTCGATGATCTGTAGAACTGACATGGAATTCTCTTTCGTTCTCCGGCGTACGCCGGTGACTGCGCAGGTGAATGGGGGAGTGGCCGATTGGTCGACCTGGGGAGCCGGATATCCGGCGGCGGATGCTTAGCTCGGGTCGCTCATGGTGAGTTCTGCTTCGATGGCCGCCTGGAGGCGTTCTTCGAGCAGGGGGGAGCCGATTTGTTGCACGATCTCGCTGAGGAAGCCGCGCACGACGAGGCG
>NZ_SOHB01000035.1:0-59352 GCF_004403055.1 Cryobacterium sp. TMT1-19 | reverse complement strand
GAGTGCCTCTTCGACCAGCTTGTCGGCCGCCTCGGTGTCGGCCATCATCGTGCCGACCGCGACCAGCTTGTAGGCGTCACCTGTGGACGAGCCGGTCCAGTTCTGGATCAGGGCCTCGGGCGAGAGGAACCCCTGCTGCGCGGCCAGCCCCGAGTGGCCGAGTTCCGGGCGGGACCGGCGGGCGATGGTTGCGGCCATCAACGCGGCATAGGTGTCGAGCAGACGGCGCGCGCAGGCGATCCGCTTCTGGCCGGCCAAAGCCTCGGCGTCGGGAAGAGCCGCGAGGTCGGCGCTCGAGGAGCCCAGCAGGGCGACGGCATCGGCCGCCTGCCTGAGGTCATCCGCGAGGTTCGTCATGTTATGAGGATACCTCGTCGGGTACGTATAGTCGAGACTTATGCATCAATTGCTGTGATAAATTCAGATCTTTGTTCTAGTAGCAGAACGCGGAGGTCGCGCTGGCATGCCGATATGGTCTGGGGTCGGCGTGTCGGTCTCGCGGCGCAGGTTATGGACCGTGGCGGACGTTCCAACGTGCGCCTGCTTCCTCACCGTGCGCCGGGAGAGGGGAGGTCAGACGGGAGCCTCCAGGGATCACCTGACCGGGTCTCGACGGGCTCGAGCACCTAGGGAGGACACCTGAGGAGGGCACAAAAAAACCCCTTCCATTTGGTGAAAACCTGATGAAAGGGGCCTCGCGGTGCACCCCCCCGGACTTGAACCGGGAACCCACTGATTAAGAGTCAGTTGCTCTGCCAATTGAGCTAGAGGTGCGTGTTTCTTTACTCTCCGACCCAGGGTGACCCGAACCGACTCTAGATACTAACAGCACGATTGCCTTCGGCGCCAATCGAGGTACAAACCGGAGAGTCGCGCCAAAATTACTAGTCTTGGTCTGTGACCCAGCCCCAGAAGTACTCCCTCGATGACGACCTCCAGCTCGCGACCGAGCTCGCCGATCTGGCCGACGCGATCTCGCGCGACCGGTTCACCGCGATGGACCTCGTCGTGACGACCAAACCCGACCGCACCCCGGTGACGGACGCCGACCAGGCCGTGGAGCGCGCGATCCGGACCGCCCTGGCCGAGCGGCGCCCGGCCGACGGCATCCTCGGTGAGGAATTCGGCACCGAGGGCACCAGCGTGCGGCAATGGATCATCGATCCGATCGACGGCACAGCCGGTTTCCTGCGCGGCATCCCGATCTGGGGCACCCTGATCGCCCTCGCCGTCGATGGCGATCCGGTGGTGGGGATGGCGAGCTCCCCAGCCCTCGGCAAGCGTTGGTGGGCGCGCACCGGCGGCGGCGCCTGGATGACCGACGAGCGCACGCCCGGCGCCGACCCCGTGCGCCTGGCCGTGTCCGGCGTGGCCGAGCTCGCCGACGCCTCGCTCAGCTACAACAGCATCCAGCAGTGGGACCAGACCGGGCACCTCGACGAGCTGATCACACTGTCCCGCCAGGTCTGGCGCACCCGCGCCTACGGCGACATGTGGTCGTACATGCTCCTCGCCGAGGGTCTGCTCGACATCGTCGCGGAATACGACCTGCAGCCATACGATCTCGCGGCCCTGGCCCCGATCGTGCAGGAGGCCGGCGGCCGGTTCTCCTCCGCCGACGGCCGGCCCGGCCCCTGGCACGGCAGCGCTCTGGCCACCAACGGCCTGCTGCACGAGCCGGCTCTGCGGGCCCTCGGCACCGCGACCACCACCACGGATGCCCCCGCGTCCCCGAGCGCGCCGACCCGCTAACCGATGATCCCGCCGCGCACGCACCCCGGAACCCTGACCCTGCTGATCGCGGCGGCCAGCGTCCTGACCGGCAGCCTCACCGGCTGCAGCGTGATCGGCGACATGCTGCCGACGCCGGTCCGCAGCGTGGCTGCCGTGCCGGCATCCGCTCTCGGAGAGGTCACCGCTGTGGCCGACCTTCTCGTCGGAGACTGCCTGCGTGAGGTTTCGGAGGGACTGGACGTGAACGCATCGATCGTTCCGCGGGTTTCATGCGACGAGAGCCACGAGTTCGAGGTATTCTCCCGGTTCCCGGTGCCGGGCGACGCCTTCCCCGGCGACAACGCCGTGACCGCAATGGCGGAAACCGGCTGCGGTTCCCTGTTCGAAGACTTCGTGCTGCTCGAGTACCGGGCGTCAAGTCTGGACTTCGCCTACCTCACCCCCACGGCGCAGAGCTGGGCCGACGCCGACGTCCTGACCAGCCCGAACGGCCCGGGCAGCCGCGACGTCTCGTGCCTGATCACCGACCCGGCCGGCGCCGTGACCGGCACCCTGGCCGGCGCATCGCGCTGACCCGCGGCCATACTGTTGACCCATGAGGATCAATGCCTTCTCGGATGTCTCCCTGCGAGCGCTCATGTTCCTGGCGACGCTCCCCGACGGCGAGCTTCAGACCTCGCGGGTCATCGCCGAGGCGGTAGCCACCCCGTACAGCCATGTCAGCAAGGCCGTCATGCGACTCCGCGAGCTGGGACTCGTGGAGTCACTGCGCGGCCGTACCGGCGGAGTGAGGATCAGCCCGGACGGGCGCACGGCCACCGTGGGCTGGCTGCTGCGCCAACTTGACACCCGCGACGATGTCGCCGACTGCGAGACGCCCCACGGTGACTGTCCGCTCAGTGGCGGCTGTGGACTCCGCGGGGGGCTCCGACGAGCACGGGAGGCGTTCTACGCCGAACTCGACGACCTTGTGATCGCGGCTCTCCCCCATATCGGCTTCCCCGCTCCCGTTGTCCTCACGCTGGCACCCCCGCCGCAGCGCCGCGCCGATCGGGGGTAATGGGATACAACCAGATATTAAGCATTTGAAATGATACTTTTGGGTACGTCCCTCAATTGCTTGGAGTTTGCATGCTATCCACCCAGTCACTGCCCCTCATCAAAGCGACTCTGCCCCTGGTGGGCGAGCGCATGCCCGAGATCGCGAAGAACTTCTACGGCCGGATGCTGACCGCTCACCCCGACCTCTTCGACGGCCTCTTCAGCCGCTCCAACCAGAAAAACGGCTCGCAGCAGCAGGCCCTGGCCGGAAGTATCGCCGTCTTCGCGACCTACCTGGTGCAGAACCCCGGCACCACGCCGGAGGCCATGCTCTCCCGCATCGCCCACAAGCACATCTCCCTCTCCATTGCGCCCGAGCAGTACGACATCGTCTACAAGTACCTCTTCGAGGCCATCGCCGAAGAACTCAGCGACGTCATCACGGCCGAGATCGCCGGCGCCTGGACCGAGGTCTACTGGCTGATGGCCCACGCCCTGATCAAGATGGAGAAGGGCCTTTACGCCGGTCTCGCCAGTGACAAGCCGCTCGCCCCCTGGGTCGTCGTGAAGAAGGAAGCGGCCGGCACCGACGCCGTCACATTCACCCTGGAGCCGGCCGACGACACGCCCGTGACGCCTGCCCTGCCGGGCCAGTACGTCAGCGTCACGGCCACCATGCCCGACGGCATCCGCCAGGTGCGCCAGTACTCGCTGTCGGCCGGCACGGCCACGACCCGCGTCTTCACCACCAAGCTCGACGCAGACGGCGAGGTCTCCCCCGTGCTGCACCGTGATGTGCAGGTCGGCGACACGCTCATCCTCTCCGTGCCGTGCGGCGACATCACCCTAGATCAGGGCACCGGCCCGCTGATCCTGGCCTCGGCCGGAATCGGCTGCACGCCCAGCGCATCGATCCTGCGCTCCCTGGTGGACACCGGCTCGAAGCGCGAGGTGCTCGTGCTGCATGCCGAGAGCAACCTCGAACGCTGGGCGCTGCGCGACCAGATGAGCGAAGACATCGCACTGCTGGAAGCAGCAGAGCTCGAACTCTGGCTGGAGATCCCGAGCGAGGGCCACCACGAGGGCTTCATGTCCCTTGAGAACGTGACGATCCCGACGGATGCCTCGGTGTACCTGTGCGGTCCGCTCCCGTTCATGCGCAGCCTGCGCTCACAGGCGCTGGAGTCCGGTGTGCCGGCCGACCGCATCCACTACGAGATCTTCGGCCCTGACCTCTGGCTTGCCGGCGTCTGATCCGCGCGGAATCTCAGCGCAGCCTCAGTGCTCGTCGCCCCATTCGGTGCCCTCGAGGTCGCCGCGCAATGTGCCGGTGACCTCGTCGACCGCCTCGCCCACGGTGCCCGCGAACCGCTCCGGTGGGAACCGTCGACTGAGACCGTAGTCGCGCAGGTGGTCCTTCACCGGACCCTTCATCTCGGCGAAGATCAGCGTGATCCCGCGTGAGGCGAGGAAATCGTCGAGTTCCAGAAGTTCTTCCACGGCGGTCGTGTCGATGTCTGTGATCGGCTCGGCCGCCAGGATGACCGTGTGCACGTCACTCCCTGCCTCGGTGACGACGCGACGCACGAAATCGTCGAAAATGCCGCCGTTGGCGAAGAACAGCGGCGCGTCGAAGCGCACGATGACGATGCCGGGCAACCGCTCGCCCTCCGGATGACGGGACAGGTCGTGGTACCCGCGCAGCCCACGGATGCGCCCGAGCTCAGCCCGGTAGGGTCGCCAGGCGTGGCTCACGAATGCCCCGAGCGACAGCACGATCGCCACGCCGATGCCCTCGATCACGCCCACGACCACGACACCGAGGAACGACGCGATGGACAGCGCGGCATCCACTTTGTTCATCCGCACGAGGGCGAGGAACCCCTTCACGTCGATCAGACCGGCGGCGGCGACGATCACGACAGCAGCGATGGTCGCCGAGGGCAGGTAGTCGGTGAGTCCGGGCGCCAGCAGCATGAACACCACGATGAGTGCGGCGCCGACCACGCCCGTGAGCTGGGTTCGTGCGCCCGCGCTCTCGGCAACGGGGGTGCGCGAGGACGACGCCGAAATGGGGAAGCCGCCGAGCAGACCTCCCGCGATGTTCGAGGCGCCGATCGCCGCCATCTCCTGACTCCCGTCGACACTCTCGCCGCGGCGCGCGGCGAACGTGCGCGACAGCACGGCCGTATCGGCGAAGGCGATCAGGGCGACGCCGAGGGCGGGAAGGGCGAGCGCGGCGACATCCGCCCAGACCAGACCGCCGAGCGCCGGAGCGGGCAGGCCCTGCGGCATCGCCCCGACGACGGGTATGGTGCTGTGAAGCCCGAGTACGGCAGTCAGCAGTGTCGCCAGCACGACGGCCACGAGCACGCCGGGGATCCGAGATCTGCCCCAGGACAGACCCACGATGATGAGCAGCGACCCGAGTCCGAAAAGCAACGCGGTGAGGTTGACTTCGCCCCCGGCGATACCGGCCCCGATTGCGATCACGTCGGCAATCGGCTGACCCGAGTCGATCGAGAACCCCAGCAGCGCCGGCAGTTGAGAGATGATCACCAGGAGTCCGAGGGCATTCAGGTAGCCGACCCGGATGGGCTTGGAGAGCAGGTCGGTGACGAATCCGAGGCGGAGCAGTCCGCCCAGCAGGAGGATCAGGCCGACCATGATCGCGAGTAATCCCGCCAGGGCCACCGCTCGGTCGTCGTCGCCGAGGGCAAGCGGCAGGATCACGGCCGCGATGATCGGCGCCAGGGCCGAGTCGGGGCCGAGCACCAGCACGCGAGAGGGGCCGAACAAGGCATATGCCGCCAACGGAATGATCGTGGCGTACAGGCCGGTCTCTGGCGGCAGGCCGGCCACCTCGGCGTAGCCGATGCCCACCGGGATCAGCAAGGCGGTGAGCACAAGCCCCGCCCTCAGGTCAGGGAGCAGCCAGGCGCGCCGGTAGTTGAGCGCGGTATCGATACCCGGCACCCACTTCTTCACCCACGCAGCCGCCATTGAGTTCCTCCCGGCCCATCTTCCCCCATAACCACGACGCAAAAAGGCCCGAACCCCATGAGGGGTCGGGCCTTCCGGCTCCACAACGTGTGACAGCAACCGGTGGTGGAGATGGGGGGAATTGAACCCCCGTCCACTGCTGTGGTCATATGCCTTCTACGGGTGTATCCAGTGAAATCGTTCTACTCGGCTCCGGAATTTGCCGCTGGCATCTAATCCGACGAGCCCAGCCCTCGTTTAAGTCCCCCTACACCCCGCGGCTCAGAGTAGGAGCAATCTCTCTAAATGACGTCAGGGTCCGGGTAGAGAGCATTCCCGGCCTGGCGGACTTCTTAGTGCGCTCGCTTAGGCAGCGAGGGCGAAGTCAGTGCGGTTTGATTTGGCACTTATTGTTTTGCAGAGATCGTTTACGAGATAACCCTGCATCCTCGACCCGCTTCTCATAATTGCGCAGGCAATGTCGAAACCGATCATCCCCATGTGCACTCGCTGCCACCATGGCGGCATTCAAGTGGGTCACTGTCACACGCTATTGAGTTTTCAATCTGCTGAGTGTCAATCCGCACGGCCCGGTTGGATCGCTCGGATCGTGCAGTCCTTTAGCTTACAATACGACGAGGTGGAAGGCTAGTCGCCGAGGTTCTTTCGGGCGGAGATGGCCCGGTCGGACTCGCGCTTGTCCTGGCGCTCGCGCAGCGTCTGGCGCTTGTCGTACTCTTTCTTGCCCTTGGCGACCGCGATCTCCACCTTGGCCTTGCCGTTCTTGAAGTAGAGCCGCAGCGGGACGAGCGTGTAGCCGCCCTCTTTGGTTTTGTGGCTGATCTTGATGATCTCCTGCTTGTGCATCAGGAGTTTGCGCTTGCGCCGCGGCGGGTGGTTGGTCCACGTGCCGGCGACGTACTCCTGGATGTGCACGGCGTCCAGCCAGATCTCGGCGTTCTCGATGAAGGCGTAGCCGTCGACGAGCGAAGCCCGACCGGCCCTGAGAGACTTGACCTCGGTGCCGCTGAGCACCATTCCGGCCTCGTAGGTCTCCTCAATGAGGTAATCGTGGCGTGCCTTGCGATTGGTCGAGACGACCTTCTCGCCTATTTCCCTGGGCACGGCATACTCCTCGACTCGGTGGGTGTGTTCGGACGCGATGCCGACCAGCCCACCAGTCTAGCGCTCTGGGGGCGGGCCGAGCGGACTAGGTCAGACCTTCAGATAGCGCGTGATGGCGAATTGCGCGGAGAAGGCCGCCAGCACCGCGCCGACCACCAACAGGATCGGAACCACCACGAGGGCGTCTTGCATGCCGACGAGGGAGAAGTTGGTCAGACGTGCGCCCAGATAGCCCTGCACGAACCAGTACACGAGACCGAGAACGGCACCTCCCGCCAGCAGCGATCCCAGCAGAGCCGCGAACACACCCTCCAGGATGAAGGGCGTTTGAATGAACCGGTTGGATGCCCCGACCAGCCTCATGATGCCCAGCTCGCGCCGCCTGGAGAACGCGGAGAGACGGATGGTGGTGGCGATCAGCAGGGCCGCCGCCACAAGCATCAGCGCGGCGATGCCGATCGCGGTGTAACTGGCAACGTTCAGCACGGAGAAGATCTGGTCCAGGTACTTTCGTTGGTCCGCGACGTTCTCCACCCCGGCGACGCCGGACAGAGCCTCTACGAGCACATCCGATTGCGAGGGATCGCCGAGGTTGACCCAGAAGGTTTCGTTCAGCTGGTCAGCGGTGACGTAGTCGACCACCGGGTTGTCGGCGAACTGCTTCTTGAAGTTCTCGAAGGCCTGGTCGTGAGTCTCGAAGTAGTACTTGTCGATGAACGGTAACAGGGTAGGGGACTCGAGCTGCGCCTTGACCGTGTCGATCTGTTCGGGCGTGGCCTCCCCGGCCGTGCACGTCTCACCCGACGAAATGGCGGTGCACATGTAGATGCCCACCTGGGCGCGGTCGTACCAGAAGTTCTTCATCTGGCCGATCTGCATCTGCATCAGGATCGCGGCGCCGACGAAGGTCAGCGAGATGAAGGTCACGAGCACCACGGAAACGACCATGGAGGCGTTGCGGCGCAGGCCGTTGGCTGCTTCGGAGAGCACGAGTCCGAGTCTCATCGGG
The DNA here is from genome assembly GCF_004403055.1 of Cryobacterium sp. TMT1-19. Lineage (NCBI taxonomy): Bacteria > Bacillati > Actinomycetota > Actinomycetes > Micrococcales > Microbacteriaceae > Cryobacterium > Cryobacterium sp. TMT1-19. Next base: position 51,461 of record NZ_SOHB01000035.1, on the reverse strand, counting down.
TGGGCCCTACATTCTGTTCGCCGGTCTGGTCCGGTTTTTCGCCCGGCGCGCGCAGCCCGAGCTTCTCGGCCAGGGTCAACTGCTCCGGCACGTCGTGCTGGGTGATCGGAAGAACCGGCCGGGTCATGGCCCGGCTCAGGTCGGTCATCGAAGCGTCGGCGGCGGAATCCGCTTCTGCTTCTGTGTCCGTTTCTGCTTCTGCTTCTGCTTCTGCTTCCACTTCTGCGTCCTCGGACGATCCGTCGTCGAGGGGCGCCGGATCGGCCGAACCCTTCGCGGCTGAGAACGGGGCCGCGGCAGGCTCGGCGACCGGCGCCGGCACGGGAACCGGTGGAAAGGTGAGGGGAGGGTGCGACGCAGGCAGAACCTCGTCAGTGGGTACGGCGGCAGGGGCGGCGGCGGTGGCCGGCGCGAAAATGGATGACGGTGCCGCAGCCGCAGGTACCACACCCGACGAGCCACTGGGAACCTCTCGGGCGGAACGGCGCCCGGTGCCGGCGGTGGTGGTGGGGATGGCCGCGGTGGCGTAGCCACCCTGGCGCTCGTCGCGCACGATGCGTCCGCCGACAAGTTCGATCACGCGGCGCTGCATCTGGTCGACGATGCCGGCCTCGTGGGTGGCCATGATCACGGTCGTGCCGGCGGCGTTGATACGTTCGAGCAGGGCCATGATGCCGGCGCTGGTGGTGGGGTCGAGGTTTCCGGTGGGCTCGTCGGCCAGCAGGATCTGCGGCTTGTTCACGATGGCGCGGGCGATGGCAACACGCTGCTGCTCACCACCGGAGAGTTCGTGGGGCAGGCGCAGCGCCTTTTCGGCCAGTCCGACCATCTCGAGGGTGTCGGGCACGGCTTCCTGGATGAACCCGCGCGACTTGCCGATCACCTGCAGACTGAAGGCCACGTTGTCGAAAACGCTCTTATTCGGCAGCAGGCGGAAGTCCTGGAAGACGACGCCCATGTTGCGGCGGAAATAGGGCACCTTGCGGTTGGAGATCGACCGCAAGTCCTGTCCGAGCACGTGAATGCTGCCGCTGGTGGGCCGGTCTTCCTTCAGCACAAGGCGGAGGCAAGTCGATTTCCCCGAGCCGGAAGCACCGACGAGAAAGACGAACTCTCCGCGCAGCACTTCGACGCTGATGGCGTCCAGTGCCGGTCGGTTCGTTCCCGGATACTTCTTGGTGATGGTGTCAAAACGAATCATGGCCCCTTGAGCCTAAGCAGGCATCTTGATAATTCCTACTCCGACATACCTAACCGGTGACAGACCCGCAGATCGAGGCTCTAACCCTGCGGCGCCTGCTTGCGCCAACGGATGCCGGCGGCGATGAAACCGTCAAGGTCGCCGTCGAACACCTGGCTGGGATTGTTGACCTCGTAGTTGGTGCGCAGGTCCTTGACCATTTGGTACGGCGCGAGCACGTAGCTGCGCATCTGGTCGCCCCAGCTGGCCGTGATCACCCCGGCCAGCTCCTTCTTGGTGGCGGCTTCCTGCTCGCGCTGCAGCAACAGCAGCCGGGACTGCAGCACGCGCATGGCGGCGGCCCGGTTCTGGATCTGGCTCTTCTCGTTCTGGCAGCTCACCACCGTGCCCGTGGGCAGGTGGGTGATGCGCACGGCGGAGTCGGTCGTGTTCACGGACTGGCCGCCGGGGCCGCTGGAGCGGAAGACGTCGACCCGGATGTCGTTCTCGGGCACCTCGATCGACTCGGTCTGCTCGATCAGCGGAACCACCTCCACAGCGGCGAAGGAGGTCTGGCGTTTACCGGCGGAGTTGAACGGGCTCATCCGCACGAGGCGGTGCGTGCCGGCCTCGACGCTCAGCGTGCCGAAGGCGTAGGGCGCATCCACCTGGATGGTCGCGCTCTTGATGCCGGCCTCTTCGGCGTAGCCCACGTCGAGCACCTGCACGGGGTAGTTGTGCTGCTCGGCCCAGCGCAGGTACATGCGCAGCAGCATCTCGGCGAAGTCGGCCGCGTCGACGCCGCCGGCGCCGGAACGGATGGTGATGACCGCCGGACGCACGTCGAATTCGCCGTTGAGCAGCGTGTGCACCTCGAGGTCGCCGAGCACCTTCGTGATGCTCGCGAGTTCCGCGGTGGCCTCGTCAGCCGATTCCTGGTCACCCTCGGCGTTGGCGAGTTCCACCAGCACCTCAAGGTCGTCGAGGCGGGACTCGATGCTCACGATGCGGGCCAGCTCCGACTGGCGATGGCTCAGCTGGCTGGTCACCTTCTGCGCGTGGTCGGAGTCGTCCCACAGATCGGGCGCACCGGCCTGTTCATTCAGGTCGGCGATATCGGTGCGGAGTCGATCGATATCGATCACCGACCGGATGTCGTCGAACGTGGCCCGCAGTGCGGCGATCTGCTCCGAGAATTCCAGCTCAATCATGTCGGACCCCAGCCTACCGGGCCACCCGGTCACCGCATCCGCTCGTGGAGTCCGCTTTCAGCGCCGGATGCGGCTGGTCCGGACCCTGGAAATGTCCATGCTGACCATTCCGTGTGGCCGCGGTTCGTCCACGGCGGAATGCCCTGCCCGGCGTCAACCAACACCCGCCCGGGGATAACATCGATAAGCCATGAGTAACGCCGACCGCCCCTTCCAGATGCGTTCCGTCGCACTCGCCGCGTTCCTGCCGACCCTCCTGTTCTCGATCGGCGAGGGCGCGATCATCCCGCTGATCCCGATCGTGGCCAACGACCTGGGTGCCACACTCGCGATCGCAGGGTTCATCGCCGCCATGATCATGGTGGGTGAACTGGCCGGGGACATCCCCAGCGGCTGGGTGGTCTCCCTCATCGGGGAGCGCAACGCCATGATCTGGGCATCCTTGCTCACGATCATCGCCGTACTGATCTGCATCGTCGCTCCCAACCCGCTCGTGCTGGGCATCGGCATCTTCCTGATCGGCCTGGCCACCGCCGTGTTCGCCCTGGCCCGCCACGCGTTCATGACCAGCTACGTGCCTCTGGCCTACCGGGCCCGGGCGCTGTCGACCCTCGGCGGCATCTTCCGCGCCGGCTGGTTCATCGGCCCGTTCATCGCCGCCGCCCTGCTCAGCCTCACCGACAGCACCGAGTCGGTGTTCTGGGTGTTCGTGGTCTGTTGCCTCGGCGCGGCCGCGATGCTGCTCCTGCTGCCCGATCCCGAGAGCACCTTCGGTGGCCCTCAACTGGTGAAGGCGCCCGACGGATCTGTCGTGCCGGCCGGGCGGGAGCTCGCGGCCGAGGAATCCCAGGGGCTGTTCCGCACCATCTGGGGCTACCGAGCGGTGCTCCTGCGCCTTGGCACGGGCGCGGGCCTGATCGGGGCGATGCGCGCCTCCCGCACGGTGCTGCTCCCGCTCTGGGCGGTCAGCATCGGCATCAGCGTCCCCGACATCGCCCTGATCATCGGCATCGCCGGCGCGGTCGACTTCGCCCTCTTCTACGTCAGTGGCCAGATCATGGACCGTTTCGGCCGCCTGTGGACCGCCATCCCGTCGATGATCGGCCTGGGTGCCGGGCACCTCATTCTCGCGTTCACACACGACTTGCCCGGCAACGTGGAGTGGTTCGTCGCCGTGGCCATGATCCTGTCGCTCGCCAACGGCATCGGCAGTGGCCTCCTGATGACGCTCGGCGCCGACCTGGCCCCGAAGAACACCAGCCCGGCACCGTTCCTGGGCGCATGGCGCTTCACCGCCGACCTGGGCGGGGCCGTCGCCCCCCTGGCCGTGGCCGGCCTGACCGCGGTCGCCACCATCTCGATCGCCAGCGTCGTGATGGGAGTGTTCGGACTGTTCGGCGCCGTGATTCTGGGCCGCTACATCCCCCGCTACGCGCCTCGCCGGCCGCGCATGCGTCCCTGACGCTGCCTCGGCCCCACCGCGCTGAACCCGGGGAATGGGAGACCGACCGAGGGCGTTTAATGGTCGTATGCCCCTCATCGGAGAATACGAGCCCGGCACCCAGCGGTGGGTGCGCGACCAGGTCGACCTGTACGAAAGCTCCGGAGGCACGGAAGGCACCACCCTGCGCGGGATGCCCGTCATCGTGCTCACCACCCTCGGGGCCAAGTCGGGCAAGCTGCGCAAGACCCCGCTGATGCGCGTGGAGCACGAGGGTGCCTACGCCGCCATCGCCTCCCTCGGCGGCAGCCCGAAGAACCCCGTCTGGTACGGCAATGTGGTGGCCCACCCTCTCATCGAGCTGCAGGATGGCCCCAGCCGTCAGGACATGCTGGCCCGCGAGGTCACCGGCACCGAACGCGCTGCGTGGTGGGAGCGGGCCGTGGCCGCGTTCCCCGACTACGCCGACTACGAAAAAAAGACCGACCGGGTCATCCCGGTGTTCGTGCTGGAAGCGGTTCCCCCCGCCGCTCCCGCTGCCATCGCTCCCGCCACTACGACTGCCGCCGCGGCTGCTCCCGTCTCCTGACGGTGGCACGCGCGAATACCCGCGGTCCCCGAATCGACCGAATCGTGTTGGCCGGCCTGACCGACTCCGACGGCAGCGACCTCCGCGCCGGTGACAGCCGGGAGGCCGAGCGCTTCAGCGCATGCGACCTGTCCGGCCGGGACCTGACCGGTATCGGCTTCCAGGAGTGCGAGCTGCGCGGAGTCTCCCTCAGCGACACGCAGCTGCGCGGGGCATCCGTCGCCGACTGCGTGGCCGGCGAGCTGCACGCGACCGTCTTCTGCGCGCCCCGCTCGATCTGGCGGGACGTCAGGGTGGAGCACTCCCGGCTCGGGGCGCTCGAGCTCTACGAGGCCACCCTGCGCTCGGTGCACATCGACGAGTCCAAGCTCGACTTCGTGAACGTGCGCGGGGCGACGCTGACCGATGTGCTGCTCTCCAACTGCATCATCGAGGAGCTCGACCTCGGCGGCGCCACCGTACAGCGCTTCGAGATGCGCGACTGCCGCGTCGGCACCCTCGACGTGACCCGTGCCACCCTCAAGGACGCCGACCTACGCTCGAGCGACTTCAGTGCCATCCACGGGCTTGAGGGGCTGCGCGGCGCCACCATCGATGACGCCCAGCTCAGCCTGCTTGCGCCCGTTTTCGCCGCACACCTCGGCATCATCGTCACCTAGCCGAGTCAGTCCCCTAGCCGTGGGCGCTGCGCAGATAGCCCGTCCCTAACGAATTCGACGGAGATTTTGCCGAAATCAGCCCCAGACCCGCCGAAAACAGGCCTTTGAGACAATATCTCCGTCGAATTGGTTCAACGCCGGGCAGCCGGCGACGGATGCCCGCACGCGCCCGGTCGGGGAATCGCGCCCGATCAGGGAATCGCGCCCGCAATGATCTCGAGTTCGGATTTCGGCGTTTCGCGCTGGCTGGCGATGGCCGCGCCGGCCGCCACGCACACCACAAGGATGGCGATCTGCTGCTGCACCAGGAAGGTCTCCCCCAGTACCAGCGCGCCGAACAGCGCCGCGATCACGGGGCCGAAGCTGGTGATGATCGCGTAGAGGCGCGGGGTGATGCGGCGCAAGATGAAGGTGTCCAGCGTGTACGGGAACGCCGACGAGAGCACGCCGATGGCGAGCAGCAGCCCGATCACGCCCCAATTGAGGCTCGGCCAGTCGACCGTGAGCAGCGCGAACGGCACCAGCAAAGTCAGGCTGACGACGCTGGCCACGGAAATGCCCTCAAGCCCGGGGAAGGTCACGGCCACCTTGCGGGTCAGCAGAATGTAGGCCGCCCATGACGCCGCCGCGGTCAGGGCGAAGAGGATGCCGAGCAGATTGAGTGCCCCGTCAGACCAGGTGAGCAGGAACACCCCACCGGCCGCCGCCGTGGCGTAGACGAAGTCGAGCAGGCGGCGCGACGAGGCCAGCGCCAGAGCAAACGGACCGAGGAACTCGATCGTGGCCGCGATGCCGAGCCCGAGCAGGTCGACAGCCTCGTAGAAGGTGAGGTTCATCACCGCGAGCACGACACCGAGCGCCAGCGCCGGCCACAGCCGCCGCCAGCTGAGGCCGGCCAGTTTTGGCCGGTAAAAGGGCAGCACCGTGGCGGCCATCACCAGCTGTCGCACTGCGACGACGACGGGCGAGCCGACGAGCGGAATGGCCAGACCGGCGAGGGACGACCCGAAGTTGATGCTCACCTCTGTCACGACCTGGGCGCCGGCACCGGTCAGGCGGTCGCGCTCGGCCGTCACGGTTCTCCTCCCCTGCGCCGGGGCAGGCGCGTTTCGCTAACGCTAGCGGAACACCGAGCGCGCCACCGCCGTGACCTCCAGCGGCACCCCGGCCGGCAGCAGCACGGCCAGCACCGGCGGACGCCAATAGGCACTCAGTGAAACCGTGGCGCTTTGCCCGTCGACGGATGCCGCACCGCTCACCCTCAGTCCCTCCATCCGGCCATCCGGGGTGGCTGCGAGAAACTCTTCCACGGCCGTCCGCACTCCAGCAGACGACAGGGAGGGTCGCAGCTCCGCGCCCGAGCCGTCGACCGTGACGGCCATCGCGCCCAGGTCGAACGCTTCGGCCCCGGCGAGCGCAGCGCCGTCCGCGAGGGTCAGCAGGCGTTTGCGCTCCAGGTACAGAGAGGTCGCGGCCACGACGACGAGGATCAGCAGCAGGGCGAGGAAGCCGTAGAAGATCGTGAGGATGAGCGTCGATCCTTTCTCGCCTCCGGGCCGGATCGGCAGCCGGCGCCGCCACCGCGCCGCCCGCGATCCCGATGGCGTGCCCGCGAGCGCGGCCGCGCAGGCGACCGCTGAGCCTCCGCCGCCGCTCATCCGGCCCGCCAGAAGCGGGACACCGTCTGCGTGGCCTGGGCCTCCAGGGGAACACTGGCCGAGTCGCGCAGTGAGAGGAGGTCCGGCAGCAGCGGCAAGGCCACCCGGATGCGCACGGTGACCGTGACCGTGCTCTGCCGGGTCAGGCATCCGTTCACACCGGCCTCGCAGGCCACGTTTACCTCGGCACCCGCAGGGTCGATGCCGTAGTCCGTGAGCCCGAACTGCACGGCCCGCTCGGCGCGGGCGTTCGCCGCGGCCTCATCGGGCGCCTGGACGTAGACGCGTGCGGCCTGGCGGGCTGCTCCCTCCACGGCGAGGGCGCCGCCCTGCAGCGCCGCCATCGCCAGCACCAGGTAGACGAGCGGCGCCAGCAGGATCAGGCCGGCCGTGATGAACTCCAGCGAGGCCGAACCCTGCTCTCCGTTCGCCGACCACACACGCCAACGGCTGACTCGGCCCCCACTACCGCAGGGTCTCGACCGTCGCATGTCCGACCACCTCCAGCCCGCGATCGACGCCGAACAGGGCCAGCAGCGGCAGCGGCGCCACGACGCGCACCTGCACGCTCGGGAACCCGCCATAGTCCCCATAGCTGGCCTCCACATCGGTCGCATACGCGGGCCCGATCGACGTCGTGATCAGCTCGCGGGTGCGTGCCGCACCCTCACCCAGCCCGCTGTCGGCGAGCGCGGCGTACCGGGCTCCCTCGGCGGCGGCGTCAAGCACGGTGTTGCGCACGAGCAAGGTCAGCCCCAGCTGCATGACGCCGAGCGTCAGCGCGGTCAGCAGTGCGCCGACCATCACGAATTCGGCGGCCGCCGACCCCTCCTCACCACCGATCGATCGGGTTCGGTTCCCCCGCGTGCGCGTCACGGCCGGTCACATTCCGCTGACCCGGTCGATCGCCTGTTGGAACACGCCGCTCAACGCCGGACCGGCCAGACCCCAGATGATCATGACCAGCCCGGCCGTCATCAGAGTGATGAGCACCCATCCCGGAACGTCGCCTCGTTCATCGCCCCCGGCATCGCTCCACCGGTCGCGCACACGTCGCTGCAGTGTCTTCATGATTGACTCACTTTCTCTCGTGGGGACAGTGGTTCTCTCGTGCGGCAGTGGTTCAGTGGTTCAGTGGTTCAGTGGTTCAGAATCCGCTCTGCAGGATGAACAGGCCGGGGAAGATCGCGAACAGGATCGTCATGGGCAGAATCAGGAAAACGAGCGGCACGAGCATGGCCACCTCTTTCTTGCCGGCCACCTCGATCAGTTCGCGTTTGGCCTCGTCGCGGGCATCCTGCGCCTGGGCGCGCAGCACCTCCGCGAGCGGGGTTCCCCGGTCGAGCGCACCCGTGACCTGATCGACCAGCCGGGTCACCGCAGGCAGCGCGATCCGGCGTGACAACGCGTGCAGGGCGGTGGCGAGCGGCACCCCGGTGCGCACATCCGCCACCACCCCCGCCAGCTCCCGCGACAATTCGCCCGTGCTCGTGCGCGAGACCCGGGCGAGCGCATCCAGGATGCCCTCCCCCGCCGACAGAGACAGCGTCATGAACTCGAGGACGGTCGGAAACTCGCTCTGCATGCGCGCGAGGCGGGCGGTGGCGGCGCGGCCGAGCATCCAATCGCGGGTCAGCGCGCCGCCCGCCGCGGCGACCACCGGCAGAACGACCTGCACCAGCACCGGCATCGACCGAAACGCCGGCAGGGCAACCACCGCACCTGCCCCGACGAAGAGTCCAGCGAGCGCCCACACCACCTGCTCCGATCGGAACTCGTCGGTGCCGCGGACCGACCCCGACTGCCGGAGCCGTCGGGCGATCGTCTCCGTGCCACCGAGAACGGCGCCGAACGCTCGTTTGAGGGCGCCGAACACGGGCGCGAACAGGGTGCCGAGCACCGGCAACGGATGCACCGTCGTGCGCCCCACGAATAGCCGCGCCTCCGCCGACACGTCGAGGATGTACGGCGCCAGCCTCTGCGCGAGGCGCGGCCGACTCAGCCGAGGCACCAAGCTGGCGAGCGACCAGAGCCCCACGCCCAACGCGGTGCCGCAGAACAGCGCCCAGGCCTGCGCGGCGCTCATTTGAACCACCGGCGTTCCTCTGGCAGCCGTCCCAGCGCCACCATCAGGCGGTAGGCAACCACGGAGACGCCGAGGCCGCCGACGATCACGACGACACCGGCGGAGGTGTTGTAGGCAACCGCCGCCTCCGGCCGGGAGGCCAGGAGCAGCAGCACGATCCAGGGCGCGGCCACGCCCAGCCGCGCCGCGTTGACGATCCAGGACTGGCGCGCCTCGACCTCCGAGCGGATGGCGGCATCCTGCCGGAGCCAGGCCGCGAGGCTGCGCAACACGACCGTGAGGTCGCTGCCGCCTACCTCCCGGGCCATGCGCAGCGTCTCCAGGATGCGGTCGGCCACCGGGTCACCCAGGGAGACCTTGAGCCCGTCGACGGCGGAACCGAAGTTGCCGGTCGCTTGATATTCCCGGGCGAACTCGGCGAAGGCGGGCCGCGTCGACAGCGGGCCAGCCCCTGCCAGGCTGCCGACGCTGTCCGGCAGTGCCAGGCCCGACCGCACCGCTGACACCAGGTGGTCAACGACGTCGGGCCAGACGGCGCGGTTCGCCCGCCGCCGGGCGCGCACCCGCCAGACGACCATCAGCGTCGGCAGCGACAGCCCGGCGAGCGCGGTGACGATCGACAGGGCAGCGATGCCCAGGAGGGCCTGGCTCAGCGCCGACACCGCCAGCCCCAGCACCACCGAGAGGGCGACGAAGGCCGGCAGCGGCAGGCTGCCGAGTCCGGCCTGGGCGAGGTTCGCCCGCAGCCGTCCCGGCGTGCGGGACCGGGCCTTGCCCCTGGTGCGCGGCCAGAGGAACGGCGCGGCGACCAGGAGCAGCCCGGTGCCGAGCAGAGCCCCGAGTGCGAGCGTCATACGGCCCCGGCCCGCAGCACGATGGCCGGGTCGAGTCCGGCCGCGTGGAACTTGGCCAGCTTCGTCGGATACCCCCCGGTCGGCTCGAGGGTGCCCCGCTGGGCCAGGAAGATCGGGCTGGCCTCGATCATCGCCCCTGACAGTTGGCCGCTCGGCGCAAGGATCTCCGTCACCCGGCGCCGTCCGTGCCGGTCGATCTCGCAGTGCACGACGATGTCGATGCAGCCGGCCACGGTCGGCAGCACGAACGAGGAGTCGATGTTGCGGCCCGCCAGAAGCGGCAGCGTGGACAGTTTGCCGAGCGCATCCCGGGCACTGTTGGCATGGATCGAACACATGCCCGGCAGCCCGCTGTTCAGGGCGATGAGCAGGTCGAGACTCTCGGCTTCGCGCACCTCGCCGACGATCAGCCGGTCGGGGCGCATCCGCAGCGACTCCTTGATCAGGCGGCGCAGGGTGATCTCCCCGGTTCCCTCGAGGCTCGGCTGGCGGCACTGCATCGCCACGACGTCGCGCGCGGCCAGGTCGAGTTCGAAAGTCTCCTCCACCGTCACGATGCGCTCGTTCTTGCGCGTGGCCGAGAGCAGGGCGTTGAGCATGGTGGTCTTGCCGGTCTGGGTGGCACCGGAGACGAGGATGTTCTGCCCGGCCAGCACGCACATGCGCAGAAACTCGGACGATTGCTGCGTGAGCGACCCGAGCCCGACCAGCTGGTTCAGGTCGCGGATGCGCCGGGTGAACTTGCGAATATTGACCGCCCAGTGCTGGCGCGTGATATCCGGGATGACCACGTGTAACCGCGACCCGTCGGGCAGAGAGGCATCGACGAACGGGGAGGAGAGGTCGACGCGGCGGCCGGAGGCCTGCAGCATCCGCTCGACCAGGTCGCGCACCTCCCGCGCGGTGAGCACCATGGTGGTCAGCTCGGGCACCCCGTCGCGGGCCACGAACACCCGGCTGGGCGCGTTGATCCAGATTTCCTCGATGCCGGGATCGTCGAGGAACGGTTGCAGCGCCCCGAACCCGGTCAGTGAGGCCACGACCTCGCGCGCCGCCTGGCGCTCGTCGGCGATCAGCGGCAGGGAGTTGCCGAGCGCCCGCTCGGCGTAGCGCTGCACCTCGTCGCGCACGTACTGCTCGGCGAGCCCGGAGTTCGACGCCAGGTCGACGCCGTCGCGACGCACCCGAGTGCGAACCTGCTCGGTGATGATGCGCACGGCTTCGCTCATTCCTGCATGATCGCCCATCACTCGCCGACCACGCCCGACTTATCCACAGCCACGCGCCCGGAGACGTGCCGATCTGGCCGACCCGTGCGGCGATGCGGCAGTGCGGTTGCCCCGGTGCCCGGTCCACAGAGGTGGCCAACGCTCACGGGCGGGGCTCTCCCGCGAAGTACACTGGAAGCGCACTTCGCGGGAGTGGTGAAATTGGCAGACACGCAGGATTTAGGTTCCTGTGCTTTCGAGCGTGGGGGTTCAAGTCCCCTCTCCCGCACATGAGTCACATCTCGGCCCTGGACGGCCAATTGAACGAACTGCTGGAGAGTACCAGCGTCGTGCTGTTCTACCTGCTCGTTTGGGCCCTTGTCTTCGCCGGAACGGCGGTGTTCCTCGGGGTCTTCATCCCGTTCATCACCGGCGACTCCCTGCTTTTCGGCTCCGGCCTGGTGGCTGCATCCACGCCGAGCCTGAGCATCGCCGTTCTGGCCGTCGGAACCGGCATCGCCGCGTTCCTGGGTGACCAGGTCGGTTTCCTGCTCGGGCGCCACTTCGGCCGCTCCTACCTGGACCGCCACGGCGGCCGCCACACCCGCACAGCCATCGCCAAGACGGAGACCTTCTACCGCAAGTACGGCTGGTGGACGGTGGTTATCGCCCGGTTCATGCCTTTGGGCCGCGTCTTCGTGCCCGTGATCGCCGGCGTCGGCCGCATGAACTACTACACGTTCCTGACCAGCAATCTGGTCGGAGCCCTGGCCTGGGGCGTGGGTCTTACCCTGACCGGCTACTACGCGGCCGCCATCCCCGGCGTGAAGAGCACCGCCTATGTCATCGCCGGGGTCTTCATCACCGCCTCAATCGTCTTCGGCATGCGCACCCTGCTGATGGATCGCGCCCAGAACCGGCTGGATGCCCGCAGCGCGCTCCTCGACGACCCGACAGTGGTCCAGGCCCCGTGACCCACTGCGAGCCCACGGCGCACTGTCGGAAAACCGCGTTAGCCTGTATCAGAGCACACAGTGATCCCGCCGCCCGGCCGATCTGACCGACGCCCACAGGAGTTTCTTAGTGATTCATACAGCCCTGCTTCCCACGGCAGTCATCCCCTGGCTCGACCCGGAAGTCCTGATCAACGGGTTCGGGCCCTGGGCCCTCCTGGGCGTCTGCGCGATCGTCTTCGCCGAGACCGGCCTGCTGGTGGGGTTTTTGCTTCCCGGCGACACCCTGCTGGTCATCACCGGCCTGCTGACCTTTGCCGGGGTCATCCAGATCGACATCTGGTGGGTGGCCCTGGCCATCGGATTCTCGGCCTTTTTCGGCGGAGAAGTCGGCTATCTGATCGGGCACAAGTTCGGGCCCAGGGTCTTCGAGCGCAAAGAATCCGGTCTGTTCAGCATCAAGAACGTCGAGCGCACGAACGCGTTCTTCGTTCGCTTCGGCGGCGTGGCCGTCATCGTGGCCCGCTTCGTGCCGATCGTGCGCACCTTCGCCCCGGTCGCGGCCGGCGTCGGCCACATGGACTACCGCAAATACTCGCTGTACAACCTGATCGGCGCCCTCCTCTGGGGCACCGGCCTCACCTACTTCGGCTTCTTCCTGGGCTACATCCCGCCAGTCGCAGATTTCGTTCAGAACTACATCGACATCATCCTGCTGGCCGCGGTCTTCATCACGCTCATCCCCACCGTCTTCCACTACCTACAGTCCGCGTCCAGAGCCCGCCGGGACGCGCGCACCGGACGGACCATCCAAACCGGAAGCCTCGTCCTCGACGCCGACGCCTTCGAGGACATCCACAAGCACACGCACGACGAGCACAAGCACGACGAGCACAAGCACGACGAGCACGACCACTGAGCTCAACACAGTCCGGGCTCAACACAGTCCGGGCTCAACACAGTCCGGGCTGCTCCCGGCGGGTCACGCTACCGGTGCGGGTTCTCCTCGTGCGCCGCGTGCTCGGCCGGCTCGAGCTGGAACGTCGAGTGGTCCACATCGAAATGGTCGGCCAGACACGCGGAAAGCTCATCGAGAAGTGCGCCGGAGCCACCCGAGCCGAGCACCACAGGTTCGACCACGACGTGGGCGCTGAAGACGTGGGCTCCGGAGGTGATCATCCACACGTGCACATCGTGCACCGCCACTACGCCGTTCGTTTCCAGCAGGTGCCGCCGGATCTCTGCGACATCCGTTGCGGCCGGCACCGATTCGCTCAGCACCCGCACCACGTCGCGCAGCAGCACGAGGGCTCGGGGCGCGATCATGCCGGCGATGACCAGCGAGGCGATCGCATCGGCCTGTACAAAGCCCGTCACTAGGATGACCCCGGCCGCGGCGATGACCGCCACCGAGCCCAGGGTGTCCCCGAGCACCTCGAGGTAAGCGCCGCGCATATTGATCGACGACCCGGCCGCCGGGCGCAGCAGGAGCAGGGCCGCAACGTTGGCCAGGAGGCCGATCACGGCCACGACCAGCATGGGAGTCGCCCGCACCTCGCTGCCGCCGGCGTCGACCAGCCGGCCGACGGCGCCGATCACGACGGCGATGGCAACCCCCACCAGGATGAGCCCGTTCAGCAGGGCGCCGAACACCTCGGCCCGTTGGTAACCGAACGTCTGCCGGTCGGTAGCCGGCCGCGCGGCCACCACGGTGGCCGTCAGAGCGATGATCAGACCCGCGAGGTCGGAGAACATGTGGCCGGCATCCGCCAGCAGGGCCAGGGAACCGGTCAGCCAGGCGCCGACGACCTCCACCACGAGCACCGCGGCGACAATCCCGATCGCCACCGACAGACGCGCACGGTTCGTCTGCGAGGTGTGCGCGTGATCATGGCCCATGCCTCCACGCTAGGGCCGCGAGCACCCGGCCGCCAGTTCAGCCGTCAGTTGGGAATGAGTGCCGTTCTCAGCAGTCGAGACGGATGCGCCCGTCAGGCTTCCAGCAACGTCTCCAGCACCGGAATCAGCTTGCCGAAGGCCCTCGCCCGGTGGCTGTGCTCGTTCTTCACGTTCGGGGTCAGCTCGGCGGCGGAGATCGCATAGCCGTCGGGCAGGAAGATCGGGTCGTAGCCGAAGCCGCCGGCGCCGCTCGGCTCGGTCAGGATCTGCCCGAGCCATTCCCCGGTCACGTGCCACTCCGTGCCGTCGGGCATGGCCAGCGCGGCGACGCAGGTGAAGTGTCCGCCGCGGTGCTCGGCGTCCACATCGCCCAACTGCCAGAGCAGCAGCTGCAGGTTCTGGTCGGAGTCCCGGGCGGGCCCGGACCAGCGGGCCGAGAAGATGCCGGGCGAACCGCCGAGGACGTCCACGCAGATGCCGGAGTCGTCGGCGATGGCCGGCAGACCGGTGTGTGCAGCGGCGGCGCGCGCCTTGATCAGAGCGTTCTCGGCGAAGGTGACGCCGTCTTCGACCGGCTCGGGGCCGTCGTAGGCCAGCACGTCGAGGTCGGGGAGCCGGGGGGCGAGGATGCGCCGCAGCTCCTCGACCTTGTGCTGGTTGTGGGTGGCGAGAACGACCTGCATGGCCCTAGCGCCCCAGCGCCGTCGTCTGGAACTCGGTCAGGGAGATCGTCCCGGCCAGCGCCAGGTCGAGCAGAGAATTAAGTTCGGTGCGGTCGAACGGCGCGGCCTCGGCCGTGCCCTGCACCTCCACGAATAGGCCGCGGCCGGTTACGACCACGTTCATGTCGGTCTCGGCCCGGGAGTCTTCGGTGTAGGCAAGGTCGAGCATGGACTCACCGCCGACGATGCCCACGGAGATGGCCGCGACGCTGTCGATCAGAGGCTGGGCCTTCTGGCTGAGGAACTTTTTCTCCCTGCCCCACTCGAGGGCGTCGGCCAGGGCCACGTAGGCTCCCGTGATGGCCGCGGTGCGGGTGCCGCCATCGGCCTGGAGCACGTCGCAGTCCAACACGATGGTGTTCTCGCCGAGCGCTTTCATGTCGACCACGGCGCGCAGGCTGCGTCCGATCAGGCGGCTGATCTCGTGGGTGCGCCCGCCGATGCGGCCCTTGACCGATTCGCGGTCCATTCGAGAGTCGGTGGAGCGCGGCAGCATGGAGTACTCGGCCGTGACCCAGCCCTTGCCCTTGCCGGCCATCCAGCGGGGTACGCCGTTGGTGAACGAGGCCGTGCAGAGCACCTTGGTGCGCCCGAACGAGATCAGGGCCGACCCTTCGGCCTGGTCGCTCCAACCGCGCTCGATCGTGACGGGGCGCAGCTGGTCGTTCGTTCGTCCGTCTACGCGCACGGTGTCGGTCACGGGGTCTCCTTGGGGTTGGGATGCGATGCGGCGAACTCGGCAAGCTCGCTCAAACTGAAGGACCCGGTCTCGACCAGGTCGACGCGACCGATTTCCGGCCCGATCAGCCGGTGAGCCAGGTGCAGAAAATCGTCGGCGCTGTCGCCGGTGGCCTCGTACCGGTAGCTGGGCGGCGCCTGCTCGGTGCGTTCCAGGCCCTGGCTCACCAGCAACCGGTACACGTCGTTGGCCGTCTCGGTGTCGCTGGAGACGAGGGTCACGGTGTCCCCCATCACGTAGGAGATGGCACCGCGCAGGAAGGGGTAGTGCGTGCATCCGAGAACGAGCGTGTCGACTTCCGCAGCCCGCAGCGGGGCGAGATAGCCTTCGGCGACCGACAGTAGTTCGTCGCCCGTGGTGATTCCCGCCTCGACGAATTCGACGAACCGTGGGCAGGCCTGCGTCAGGAGCTGGATGTCGGTGGCCGCGGCGAACGCGTCGTCGTAGGCGCGCGATTTGACTGTGCCCAGTGTGCCGATCACGCCGACCCGGTTGTTGCGGGTGGTGCGCACGGCGCGGCGCACGGCCGGTTGGATGACCTCGACCACGGGAACGCTGTAGCGCTCACGGGCATCCCGGAGCATCGCGGCCGAAGCGGTGTTGCAGGCGATGACCAGCATTTTCACATCTTGGGCAATCAGGTCGTCGAGAACGTCAAGGGCGAAACCGCGCACATCCGCGATCCTCTTCGGGCCATACGGAGAATGCGCAGTGTCTCCGATATAGAGGATCGATTCATTGGGCAGTTGATCCTTGATTGCCCGGGCGACAGTCAGGCCGCCCACTCCGGAATCAAAGATTCCAATCGGTGCATCCGTCACGACAATTGAGCCTAGTCGGAATCCCTGACCCCCACCCGTGTACGCGCGGCACCCGGTCCGGCGCGGCCGGCGATCACCCCCTTGGACAGGGAGATTGACGGCATGTTCCCAGTCTCGTCCCGGTAGCGTCAGCACGTTCCATTCGGGGAATATGGCCGTAACTACACTCGGAATATGGCTCCCGCCAACCGACGGACGCCGCAACAGAATGACGTCACATTCGTTGTTTGAGGAGATGATCACCGTGAATGATCGAGTCGTAATCACCGGGCTGGGCGCCTTGACGCCCCTGGGCAACAATTGGCGCGACACGTGGTCGGGTCTCACCGGCGGCCGCAGCGGCGTAGCCCGGATCACCCAATTCGATCCCGCCGGTCTGCCGACGCAGATCGCCGGCGAGGTGAAGAACTTCATTCCGGCCGAGCGGATGACCGTGAAGCAGGTCAAGCGCGCATCCCGGGCCTCGCAGCTCGCGATCGCCGCAGCCCGCGAGGCGGTGGCTGACGCCGGTTTCGGCGCCTCCATGGAAGGCATCGACACGGCGGTCGTCGTCAACAGCGCCGTGAGCGGCTTCGCGGAGATCCAGGAAGCCACCGAGCTCGTCAACTCCGGCGACTCCCGGCGCATCCCGCCGCGCTTCGTGCCCTCCGCCCTGTTGAACATGGCCGCCTGCGAGATCGCGATCGACCTCGGCGTCCACGGACCGGTCAACGCGAGTGCCCTGGCCTGCGCCAGCGGGGCCTACGCACTCCTCGAGGCACGCACCATGCTCGTCATGGGTGACGCCGACGTCGTCATCGCCGGCGGGGTCGAGGCTGCGATCACGCCCGTCATGTTCGCGGGCCTGAACGCCATGCACGCGGCCTCCAAGAACAACGATTCCCCGGCCGAGGCCTCCCGGCCGTTCGACGCCGACCGCAACGGACTCGTCTTCGGTGAGGGAGCGGTCATCTTCGTGATGGAGCTGCTCTCCCACGCCCGAGCCCGCGGCGCCCAGATCTACGCGGAGGTGCTGGGCGGCGCCCTTACCAGCGACGGCCACAGCATCGTCGCGCCCGAACCCACCGGCAAGTTCGCGAGCCTGGCCATGACCCGCGCCCTCATCAAGTCGAAGTTGAACCCGAGCGACATCGACATGATCTGCGCCCACGGCACGTCCACCCAAGCCAACGACCGGGCCGAGACCTCGGCGATACGCCAGGCACTCGGGCACGCTGCCGACTCCATCGCCGTCACCGCCCCCAAGTCGATGACCGGCCACATGATCGGCGCCGCGGGTGCCCTCTCCGGCCTGCTCTGCGCCCTGTCGGTCCGAACCGGCATCATCCCGCCCACCATCAACTACACGACCCCGGACCCGGATTGCACGCTCGACTACGTGCCGCGGGTCGCCCGGGAGAAGCCGGTGAAGTTCGCCCTGGCGAATGCGTTCGGCTTCGGCGGGCAGAACTGCATCGTCGCCTTCGGGGCGCTGTAGGCCTTCTGCTCCGACAAGAACACGTACCGGGCCGGGCGGATAAGCTTTCCGGGTGACCGAAACCTCAGCATTCCGCACCGACCGGTACGAACTCACCATGGTGGACGCCGCGATCCAAAGTGGAACCGCCGCACGAGAGTGCCAGTTCGAGGCCTTCGCCCGGCGCCTCCCCTCCGGCCGCCGCTACGGCATCGTGGCCGGCACCGGGCGGCTGCTCGATCTCATCCGGGCCTTCCGGTTCACGGATGCCGAACTCACCTGGCTGAGAGACAACCGTGTGGTGCGCGAGCCCACCATCGACTGGCTCGCCGACTACGCCTTCCGCGGCACCATCTGGGGCTACCAGGAAGGCGAGGCATACTTCCCGGGCTCGCCCCTGATCACGGTGGACGGCACCTTCGCCGAATGCGTCATCCTCGAAACCCTGATTCTCAGCGTGCTCAACTACGACAGCTCCGTCGCCAGCGCGGCCGCACGGATGGTCTCGGTCAGCCTGGGCCGCCCCCTCGCCGAAATGGGTTCGCGCCGCACTGGCGAGTACTCCGGGGTCGCCGCCGCCCGGGCCGCCTACATCGCCGGTTTCGCCTCGACCAGCAACCTGGAGGCCGGCCGCAGCTGGGGCGTGCCCACCATGGGCACCGCCGCCCACTCCTTCACTCTCCTGCACGACAGCGAGGAAGACGCCTTCCGTGCCCAGGTCGCGGCCTTCGGACCGGCCACCACCCTGCTCGTGGACACCTTCGACGTCGCCGCGGGCATCGAACTGGCCGTCAGGGTGGCCGGACCGGCGCTCGGGTCGATCCGGATCGACTCCGGCGACCTGCCGACCAGGGTGGCGGAGGCCCGCAGCCAACTGGACTCGCTCGGTGCCGTCAACACGCACATCACCGTCACCAGCGACCTCGACGAGTTCTCCATCGCCGCCCTGTCCGCGTCGCCCGTGGACGCCTTCGGCGTGGGCACATCGGTGGTGACCGGTTCGGGCTCCCCCGCCGCCGGGATGGTCTACAAACTCGTCGCGCACCGCGACGACGCCGGAGACTGGGTGCCCGTCGCCAAGACCTCGCCCGCGAAGAGCTCGGTCGGCGGCCGAAAGCGGGCCGTGCGCCGGCTCGACTCCGCCGGGATCGCGCGCGCCGAGGTCGTCCTGATCGGCGAGGATCCGGCCGGCTCCACTCCGCCCGCAGAGCCTTCGGGCCGGGACCGCGTGCTGCTGGTGCCTCTGATCACCGACGGCGTGATCGACGAAAGCTACCTCGGGGCGGCCGGCACGACCCGCGCCCGCGCGCACCACGCAGCCGTCATGCAGGAATTGCCGATCGAGGCCTTCCGCCTCGGGCGCGGCGACCCCGTCATCCCGACCCTGTACCGGTAGCGCTCAACCGGCAAATCAGGCCTTCATCTTCTCGTAGATGGCCTTGCAGGCCGGGCAGACCGGGAACTTCTCCGGGTCGCGTCCGGGCAGCCACTTCTTGCCGCAGAGGGCGCGCACCGGCTTGCCGGAAATGGCCGATTCGAGAATCTTGTCTTTGGGCACGTAATGCGAGAAACGCTCGTGGTCGCCCGGCTCGATGTGCTCCTGGTTGAGGAGTTGCTCGAGCTCACGGTCGAGCGTCGAGGTGCCGCCGCCGGTGCCGGGGTTTCCGGGTTCTGCGATGCTCGCGCGAAAGTGATCAGTCATGCACTCAGTCTAAACAACCCGCGGGCGCACCGGCAGGCCTGCTGATCCTGCCCGCGAGCCGGAGCCCGGAGGATACCGCGAGCGAGTCGCGCGGGAGCTGCGCCCCTCCGCGCGTGGCGTGCCACCGGCGCAGCGGCGCAGCACGCGCGCCACGCGAACGTCAGGACGCCTAGGCCCGCACGGCGGAGGCGATCATCTCCGGCCCGCGCCGTTCGAACGCGAGCGAACCCAGAAAGACCCCGCCCACGAGCGTGATCAGCCCGCTGGCGACGCCCAGCACGAGCGCCGGGATGTTCCAGACCGGGTCGACGAAGACGCCGAGCAGCGCGCAGGCGAGAGCCGGGATCGAAAGCAGGATCGACCCCGCAAAGGTGAACGACTGGATCAGCGCGGCCGCCGTGTCCGACGCCTGAGGCTGAGCGAAAGGGCTGTCTCCCGGCTTGGTCGCCGGATAGGGGAAGCGCGCCGATGAATAACTCGAGAGCCCGAGCCCGGTCAGCAGGATGCTGGTGCTCACCCCCAGGATGGACGGCATCACCGCCCAGTCGCCGTAGACCGACACGCTGATCGCCGACCCAGCCGCGATCATCGGGATCCCCACGAAGAGTGCGGGAACCAACCGGCCCATCCGGTCCTCGAATCCGCGGGTGCCGGAGGCCACGTGCAGCCAGACCGCGGTGTGGTCCAGGGCGACGTCGTTGTGCAGGGTCCAGCCCAGGAACACACTCATCAACGGCACCGCCAGAAGAGCGAGGTAGGAGATCGGCAACCCCGCGAACGACAGCGGCAAGATGACGATCAGAGGAATGACCGGGATGACGATCACCGACATCCAGTACCGGGAGTCGCGGCGCCAGTAGGTGAGGCTACGGGCCGCAATCGCACCCATCGGAGTGTGCGGCATGCTGTCGAACCACCCGAGCCCGCCGTACTGGCGAGCCTGAGCCTCGCGGCCGGGCGTGACGAGCATCCGTGCCACCAGTCCCTGCCAGGCCAGCCACAGCAGGTACGTCGTTGCCGCGGACATCGAGAGCTTGAGCACGGCCGCACCCCAGAGCCCGGTGGAGGCGTCCCCGGGAACGGCCCAGGCCGCACCGAGGGGCGTCCAGCCGAGGATGCCCGCCAGCCCGCCGATCAGGTCGAGGCCGTAGCGACCCCAATCGAAGTTGAGCGCCAGAAGCACGACGGGGGCGATCATCACCAGAAGAAGCACCCCGATGATTCCGGTAAATTCCCGGGATCGACGCGTTGCCAGCAGGAACGCCCCCAGCGACGTGCTCACCCGGGACACGAGCATGCAGGTGGCCAGCAGCAGGGTGGCGGAGGCGAGGGCGAGCACCGTCACTAAGAGGCCGCGGGACCAGGTCACGACCGTGCCGAGCAGCACGACCGAGAGCACGAACGCGGGCACCCCGACCAGAGAGGACAGCGCCAGACCGAGCGAAAGCCTCCGGCTAGGGATGCCCATGGTCGCGAATTTGCGCGGGTCCATGGTGTCGTCGATCCCGAAGACCAGCGGGAACAGCAGGAAGCCGAGCACGACGAGTGATCCAGCGACGACCAGGCCGTCGCGAATGGCGACGGGATCTCCCGTGAAGCGCAGCCCGACGAGCACTACGAAGAGGCCGACGGCCAGGGCGAGGCCGTAGAGCAGGCCGATCACGATGCCGACGACCTGCCAGGGGCTGCGCCGGAACAGATTGGCGAGCAGGCGGACTTTCAGTCCGAGAAACTGTGCAACCACTCCATGCCCTCCGCCACCTTGCGTCCACCGGCCAGCTCGATGAACCGCTCCTCGAGCGTTTTCTCGCCGCGAACCTCGTCGATTGTGCCGGAGGCCAGCACCGCGCCATCCACGATGATGGCGACACGATCGCAGACGCGCTGGATCAGATCCATTCCGTGGCTCGACAGCACGACCGTTCCACCGCTGGCGACGTATTTCTGCAGGATCTCCGTGACGTTGACGGCGGAGACCGGGTCGACGGACTCGAACGGCTCATCGAGCACGAGCAGTCGCGGCGAATGGATCATCGCGCAGGCGAGTGCGATCTTTTTCGTCATGCCGGCCGAGTAGTCGGCGACGAGGCGATTAAGCGCGTCTTCGAGGCCGAAGGCGGTTGCCAGGTCGGCCGCGCGCTGCCGCACGGTGACGTCGTCGAGACCCCGGAGCACCCCGGAGTAATAGAGCAGCTGGGCTCCGGTCAGGCGGTCGAACAGGCGCAGTCGATCAGGCAGAACGCCGATGATGCGCTTGGCGGCCATCGGGCTCCCCCAGACGTCGATGCCGTTCACCGTGACGGTGCCCGCATCCGGCCGGAGCAGCCCGGTGACCATGGAGAGCGTCGTGGTCTTGCCGGCGCCGTTGGGTCCGACGATCCCGAAGAACGACCCCGCGCGAACCTCGAGGTCGATGCCCGATACCGCCACGGTCCGGCCGAAGCTCTTGTGCAGACCGCTGACCGCGAGCACAACCGGCGGGGCGAGATCGAGCGCAGTCGGCGCAATCACCAGGGCGCGCTGGCGGGAGGCCCGTTTCACGACGGGCGGTTCCGTGGCGGCGGGGGCGGCGGCAGGCAGCAGCTCCGTTTCGGCGGACCCAGGCAGCTGCACCGGTACGGGCACCAGTTCGATGCCTGCCGACACGGATGCGTCGGCAGCGAATGTCTGGGGCACGGACAGCGCGGCGACCAGGACCGGCTCGGCCTCCTCGCCCGGCGACGGGATGAACTCCGGCAGAACCTGCGTGGCAGGCTCCGCGTCAGGTTCGACACTCTCAGAGTCAGTGGCGAGAGGCTCAGAGACAGGTTCGACTGACTTCGCGTCAGGTTCGGCGACGGCGGCCGCGGCCGCAGCCGCAGCCGCAGCCAAGGTCGCCGCCCGGATGGCCGCAGCCCGCGCTGCGCTGGCCTTGGCCGCACTGGACCGGGCCGCGCCGGTTTTCGCGACGGACTCAGATTTCGCCGCTGCCGTGCGCGCGGCCGTAGCCCGTACTGACGTCGTGCGAGCCGACGTCGTGCGAGCCGCGGTGATGGGAGGAGAGGCGAGTGTCGGGGCGTCGGCCGTCGGCGACGTGCCTTCAGAGTCAGACTCCGGCGCTGCGACGGGCCTTTTCGGGGCCGGTCTCGGTGCGGGCTTTGGGCTGGTCCTGGCCGCGGGTTTCTTCGGAAGGGGCGCCCCGGGGGTGCCCTCCCTCGCCTCTGCAGCCGCTTTTGCGCGGGCCGTACTCGGTCGCCCGGCGGCCACACGGGGGGTAGCCTTCGTGCGCGGCGGCGCCTTGGGAACAGGGGCCTTGCGCACCGGGACGGTGCGCACAACAGCCGGCGTCGTGGCCTGTGTTTCAGCAGAATCTAGCGCAGAAGAGGGCACCTTCTGCTCGTCGGGCTCGGATGTCGGGGGCGCTGGAGTCACCTCGCTAACCTACCAAGGACCGTCTGACATCGCAGGCTTCGGGGGTCACCCGGAAACACAGTCAGGCGCTGCCCAGTCACGGGCGCCCGGGTCACGAAAGCAACACGGAAAGGAGTCCGCTCTTCCCCCCAACCGAGGGCGTAGGGTACTCTCGAGTTGGCATGACGGTGTGTCTATACGTGAACTTACAAGTGAACCCTAGACAAACTCGATCTGAATCTGAGGGAGTCTCGGTCACTCGAATTCTTTTTTGAGGAGACAATCGTGACCACCCAGGTAGTCATTTTGGCAGCAGGTATGGGAAGCAGACTCGGTCGTTCGCTTCCGAAGCCGCTCACCGAGCTCAACGACGGTCGAACAATCATGCAGCAGCAGTTCGACAACATCGCGCACGCCTTCGGCAAGAGGGCGAAAGTTACCATCGTGGTCGGTTACAAGCTCGAGCACATCATCGAGGCCTTCCCTCAGGCATCCTTCGTTTACAACGAAGAGTATGACCAGACCAACACCTCGAAGAGCCTTATGCGCGCTCTCCAGGCGTCCACCACCGGCGGTGTGCTCTGGATGAACGGCGACGTCGTCTTCGACCCGGCCATTCTCGACCGCGCTGCCGCGATGGTCGCTCGCGACCAGTCCTTCGTCACCGTCAACACCTCCAAGGTGTCCGACGAGGAGGTCAAGTACACGACCAGCGCCGAGGGCTACATCAAGGAACTCTCCAAGACTGTCAAGGGCGGGTTGGGCGAGGCAGTGGGCATCAACTATATTTCCAGCGCGTACAAGGCTGTACTGGTCCACCACCTGACGAAGGTCGCCGACCAGGACTACTTCGAGCGCGGCATCGAACTCGCGATCGAGAAGAACAACCTGTTGGTCGAGCCTCTCGACATCTCCGATTTCTACGCGGTCGAGGTCGACTTCGCCGAGGATCTCGAACGGGCGAACCTCTTCGTCTAGCAGCGCCTTTCGCAGGGGCGCGCGCCGCGCCCCTACGATAGAGCGCGTGAGTAGATATGCGGAAGTGAGCCCTGAGCAGCGCACGTCTTTCGCCAGGTACCGTCATTCCCTCTGGTTGCTCACACAGCGGGATCTGCGGGTGCGCTACTCGACGTCGCTGCTCGGTTACTTCTGGTCGATTCTCGACCCTCTGGTCATGGCCGGTATCTACTGGTTCGTCTTCACCCAGGTTTTCCAGCGCACGGTGGGCAACGAACCGTACATCGTCTTCCTGCTGTCGGCGCTGCTGCCGTGGATGTGGTTCAACGGCACCGTGTCCGACTGCACCCGCGCGTTCCTGCGCGAAGCGAAGCTGATTCGGTCCACCCGAATACCCCGCACGATCTGGGTGAACCGGCTCGTGCTGTCCAAGGGCATCGAGTTTGTGGCGTCCATCCCGGTGCTTCTGCTGTTCGCACTCATCGCCGGGGCTGAACTCAGCGCGGGTGCGGCCCTCTTCCCCCTCGCGATCCTGCTTCAGACGATCCTGACCGCAGGGATCGGGCTGATCGTCGCTCCCCTCGTGGTCTTCTTCCGCGACCTTGAGCGGGCCGTGAAGCTCATCCTCCGCTTCCTGTTCTACGCATCGCCGATCATCTATGGCACCGCGGACCTGCCCACGGAACTGCAGTTCTGGGCCGGCTTCAATCCGCTCAGCGGCCTGTTCAGCCTGTACCGGGCCGCGTTCTTCCCCGAGCAGCTCGATTGGATTCTCGTGCTGATCAGCGCGCTGATGTCGGTCCTCTTTCTTTTTGCCGGCCTGGTTGTCTTCACGCGCACCGAGCGCGCCGTCCTGAAGGAGATCTAGTGTCGGCACCGGTGATCACCCTCACGGGTGTCGGCATCCGTTTCCGCCGCAATCGACGCGGTCGGCGCTCGTTCAAGGACCTGTTCGCCGCCCGGAGGCGGCGCATCCGCCCGAACGAATTCTGGGCGCTGCGGAACGTTGCGTTCACGGTGCAGCGCGGCGAGGCGATCGGCGTGGTCGGTCGCAACGGGCAGGGCAAGTCGACCCTGTTGAAGCTGGTCACCGGCGTCGTGCTGCCCGACGAGGGCTCGGTGCGTGTGACCGAGGGTGTGGCCCCGCTGATCGAGATCACGGGTGGCTTCGTGGACGACCTCACTGTGCGCGAGAACGTCTACCTGACCGCGGGCCTGCACGGGATGACGAAGAAGCAGATCGCGGTGCGCTTCGACGAGATCATCGCCTTCGCGGAGATCGCCGACTTCGTCGACACGCCCTACAAGCACCTGTCCAGTGGTATGAAGGTGCGCATCGCGTTCGCCGTGATTTCCCGGCTCGAGGAGCCCATCCTGCTCGTGGACGAGGTGCTCGCCGTCGGCGACAAGGCGTTCCGGGAGAAGTGCTACCGGCGGATCGAGGAACTGCTCGCCGGTGGGCGAACTCTGTTCTTCGTGTCCCACAACGAGCGGGACCTCAAGCGCTTCTGCACCCGAGGTCTCTACCTTGACAAGGGTGCGCTGGTTCTGGATGCCCCCATCACCGAGGTGCTGGCGCTCTACAACTCGCAATACGGGATCAAGCCGGCCTAACGGGCCGAGGCCATCACGGCATCCGGATCTTCCAGGCCGTCCCGGGAGGGCGGCAGTTGAGCGGAATTGAACCCGGTCATCAGATCGCCCGGCTCAATGCCGAGCACTGTGGCGAGCCGGATCAGGGTGTGGAAAGTGGGGTTGCCAAGTCCCCGGTCGATCCGCGCGTAGTTGGACACGTTGAGGCCGGCCAGATGGGCGACGGCCTCCTGATTGAGGGACAGCTGGCGCCGCCGACGACGCAGGCGAACACCGAGGATTCGGGATGCTTCTGACTTCGGCTCAGGCATTCTCCTTGTATAGGCGCGCACCGAGTTTTCCGCCAGTGGCACCCAGCCGGGGCACGTAAACTCATCGGGACACTGACGGAGGGCACTCTGATGGCCAGAAAAACCAAGCCGATTATTTCCGAGACGGGCGGCCTGCCGAAAGGCGGCCAGCTCCCCACCGGGATCGTCACGGGCTTCGACCGCGTGATGGCGATCCACCGTCCTGCCGTGCTCGCGCACATCCGTTCCGTGCGCCGCCGTTCCCCACAGGCGTCGCCCGTGGAGATCATCCGGATCCTGGAGCGACGCTACCTCGCCGCCGTCACCACCGGGGGTGCCGCGGTCGGCGCGACGGCGGTCATCCCGGGGGTCGGCACCGCCGTCACCCTGGCCATCTCCGGCGTGGAGACGGCCGGGTTCCTCGAGGCCACCGCCCTGTTCACCCAGTCGGTGAGCGAGGTGCACGGCATCACGGTCGAGGACCCCGAGCGGGCACGCGCTCTGGTGATGACGATGATGCTCGGCCGCGAAGGCTCAGACCTCGTGCGCCAGCTGGCCGGCCAGGTCTCCGGCTCCGGCGTCCCGCGCGCCGCTTACTGGGGCGAACTCATCACGACCAGCATTCCCCGGGCCATCATGGGACCGCTGACCGATCGGCTGAAGAGCAGCTTCATCCGGCAGTTCGCCGCCAGGGGCGGCGCCAGCTTCATCGGCAAGGCCCTGCCGTTCGGTGTGGGCGCCATCATCGGGGGTGCGGGCAACCACATCCTGGGCTCGCGGGTCGTTCACGCGTCGCGGCTCGCGTTCGGCCAGCCGCCGGTCGGTTTCCGCGAGGAACTGGACCCCCGGGTGCGGATCGTCGTTCGGGAATCGCCGGCCCTCCGCATCCCCGGGATCACCCGGCTGTCCCTGACCGGCCTGTCCGGCCGGCTTTCCCCCCGGCGACGGATGCCCGGCGCACCGGACCCGACAACGCCGACACCGCCCCGTGCAGACTAGAGCTTCTCGACGTCGCTGACCTCGTCCGTCGGAGCGTCGATGGCTGGTTCGACCACTTCCAGGCTCACGGCCTGCGGGTGGGATGCGTCGAAGCGCTCCCACTCGTCCATCAGGTGCGCCACAGCGGCGTGGAAACGCTCCGTGGCGACTCCGGGACCGGTGTCGCCGAAGTAACGCTCGACCCAGATCTTGAGCCGGTCATGGGCCTCGCTGTCATGGGTGAGATCGTCGAGCACGCCGAGGATACTTCCCGCATCGTCGACGTTCAGCCACTCGCAGTCGGAGAGATAGCCGCCTGAGTCGATCTGGGCGGCCGGGTCGACCGGGCGGGTCACCATCAGAGCCTTGCCCGAGGCCAGACGGTCGTAGACCATCGCGGAGATGTCGACGATGGCGACATCCGCTGCCGACAACTGCCAGCCCAGGTCGGGGCTCGCGTCGTAGATGTGCCGGGCCGAGGCATCCCGCGCATTCGCCGTCGCGATGGCCGCGATGATGGTCTTGTTCGCCGCGCCGTACTCGCTGCTCACCACGCCGCTGCGGGGGTGCGGGCGGTAGATCACGCGGTGCCGGCCCGAGGCCAGCAGTGACGTCACCAGGGCAACGCCGTGGGACGCGATCGAGCCGTAGGCGGCGGCTGGCCGGTCGCCTTCCCAGGTCGGAGCGTAGAGGATGACCTGGCGCTCGTCCGGGGCGAACGGCGTCGCGCCGGAGTAGAAGTCGGCCTGGGGGCGGCCGATCTTCAGGGCGCGCTTGTCGAAGTCGTAGTCCCAAAGCACCTTGTCGAGACGGGCGATCGCGGCGTCGCCGGCGACGAAGGCGTAGTCGTAGGCCTTGATCTGGTTCGTGACCATGTACATTTTGTCGCTCTCACCGTGGTTGATGAAAACGTGCCAGCGGCCCCCGTAGCGCATCATTTGGAAGTTGCGGGTGTTCTGGTTCACGTAGAACACGATCCGGATGTCCTGCTGGGCCAGCACCTGCTCGAGGTCGACGACCCGGCGAACGTAGGCAACCGGGAGCGGGGACTCATCGATCAGCGGCAGGGCACCTGCCCCGCTGCGGCTCAGCACCAGCACGGGCCAGGTCTCGGCGAGCTTCGCGAGCGGCTTGTACCACTGCCGCATCTGGTACAGATTGACGTCGCCGTCGGCGAAGTAGACCGCGATCTTGAAGTGATTCCGGGGCAGCGGCTCACGCGTGGACAGCCGCCCGTTCAGCAGCCGCTGTGCCTTGCGGGACGCCGTGACGTCCCTGACCAGCTTGAGCCCAAGCCTGACGTCTCGTTGAATACCCACCCGTCAAGAGTACCGACGATGCCACTCGACCGAGCGCCTCTGGCCCCCCGAAGGGGACGTGACGACGGAATCGTTAGACGATGGGCGGCCGTCCGGCCAGCGTCATCCGCCACACCGTGCGCGCCCTGAGGGGACGCCGCTCCCCCGGGTCGGTGGTCCACCCCTCGCGGAAACCGGTGAGCCAGGCGCGCAGCGCGCCCGGATTTCGAGCCCAGCGCAGTACCTGGATCAGAAGCCAGGACCCGGCGTAGACGGGCACGAGCAGGACCGGAAGGTTGCGGCGGGCCAGCCAGACCCGGTTGCGGGCGTTCAATCGGTAGTAGTCGGCGTGCCGGGTGGGCGCGATCACGGGATGATTCGCTTCCAGCTCGCCGGCGTACCAGGCGCGCAGGCCCAGGTCCCAGACACGCCAGGCCAGCTCGATGCCCTCATGGGCGTAGAAGAACGGCTCGGCCCAGCCCCCGGTGGCGTCGAAGGCGGCCCGGGGTAGCAGCACGGCACCCTCCCAGACCGAGAAGACGTTGCTGGAATGGGTGGCTTCGCCCTTGCGGATGCGCGGAATCCAGCGTCTCGGCGACACGATCCCGGCCGGATCGACCACTCGGGGCTGCAGGAGTCCGATGGTCGAATCCGCCCGCAGCACGCCGATGGCGTCTCGCAGAAAGTGCCGGTCCGGGATGCTGGCGTCGTCGTCGAGGAAGAAGAGAAACTCGCCCGCGACGCGGGAGACCCCGCGGTTGCGGCCGGCCGGAATGCCCAGGTTCTCGGGCAGGCCGAGCGTCTTCACCTGGTCCGGCAGCCCGGTCGGCTGCCAGCCATTGCCCACGCACACGATGTCCAGGAGAACGTCCTGCTGGGCCAGCAGACTGCGGATGCCGCGGGCAAGGTCGTCGGGACGGGTGCCCTGGGTGAGCAGCACAACCCCCACTGTCGGCAGGGCGGGCCCGACCGGTGAAGCGTTAGGACCGGACACGCTTGGACGCCATGATGGCCACGAAGTGGCCCACCAGTGAGAGGAAGGCCAGCGGGACGAGCACGACCAGCACGAACCGGTCGACCGCCGGCTCGCCGAGGAAGCTGCCGACGACCGCGGCGACGAAGATCAGCATGGTCAGTTCGACCGAGTGGTACAGCCGGTGGAACGGGAGGAACCGGGCCAGGCGGCGGGCGCGGGCGATGAGGCTCGACGTCGGGGCCTGCTCGTGCTTGCGATCGGCGAGTTTGGTCAGGCCGGCGTTCGCGCGGGCCACGTGCACCATGTCGTTGAGGGCCTTGTTCAGCACGATGACGAGGGCGAGCAGCAGTGCGAGCGTGGTCCACAGGAAGTCGGCGGGGGCCTCGAACGGGTAGAAGGCGCACCGGATCCCGAACGCGATCGGGATGAGGGCCTCTGTCGTGTAGTGCCCGACCTTGTCGAGAAACACGCCGGCCGGGGAGGACTGCCGGCGCCAGCGGGCGACCTCGCCGTCGGAGCAGTCGACCAACATCTGCAGCTGCCCAAGCAGGAGGGCGAGCATCGCGCCCCAGATGCCGGGAATGAGCAGCGCGGCGGCCGTGGACCAGCCGACCAGGATCATCAGGCCGGTGACGCCGTTCGCCGAGATGGAGGTCTTCAGAAGCATCCAGGTCAGATACGGGGAGATGTCGCGCAGGTAGAGCGACGCCGTCCAGTGCTCGGCGTTCGCCCGCAGCCGAACTTCCGGCGGCTGGGCCACCTGGCGCAGCTCGGCGATTGAGGAGGGTCGAGTCGCCGCGGGATTCGCTGACGTCATTGGTGCCTTCCGGTATGGGCCGTGATGTTGGTGGTGAATTTTAGAAACCCGAGCAGGAAGCCGATCCCCCAGCAGAAGTGAATGCAGGGCAAGACTACGAGAAACCACAGCCCGGCACGAAACCCGTCCGGCCGGGTCACCAGGGCCGTGGCCACGGCGACGAGCCCCAGGTAGGCGGCGGGAATCAGAAAACCGAGCAGCAACCACGGGTTCGCCCCGGTGAGGAGCTGAACCAGGCCGGCCAGCCCGGCCAGAGTGCCGACAGTGACACCCAGGACCATGACGGGCGGGGCGAAGTAACGGATGCCGTTGTCCTCGGGATATCGGCGGGCGAGTTCCCCTCGCCAGAGGCCGGTGGACACCATCTGCCGGGCCAGCCGGGCCAGACTCGGCCGGGGCCGATAGACGACCCGGAGCCGGGGTGTGAACCAGACGATGCCGCCCTGGTCGCGCAGGCGGCGGTTGAGTTCCCAGTCCTGGCCGCGCTTGATGCCCTCGTCGAAGAGGCCGACGCGCACGATGCTGTCCATCCGGAAACAGCCCAGGTAGACGGTTTCCGCGGGGCCCTCCGGGCCGCCGATGTGCAGGGGAGTGCCGCCGAGGCCGATCTTCGTGCCGTAAGCGCGCGCGACGGCTTTCTGGAACGGGCTCTCGCCCTGGGCGTCCATGACGCCGCCGACATTGTCGGCGCCGGTGCGCTCAAGGGTCTCCACGGCGATGCGGGCGTAGTCCGGCGGCAGCACCGAATGGGCGTCGACGCGAATGACGAACGCGTACTGCGAGGCACGGATAGCCGTGTTGAGGCCTGCCGGAGTGGAGCCGATCTCGTTCGCCACGATGCGGATGCGCGGATCAACCGCGGCCATCTCCTCAACCAGTTCGGTTGTGCCGTCGATGCTCGGGCCGAGGGCCAGGGTGACCTCGAAGGGCCCCGAGTAATCCTGGCGGAGCAGACTGGTCACGGCGGCGCGCACATGGGTGACGTCATTCAGCACCGGCATCACATAGGAAACCCCGAGCAGGGATGCGGCTCCGGAAGAGGGATCCTGGCTGGTCATAGTTCCATTCTTCTGGCGGGATGTAAGAGCCTACCAGCCGGGTGTTTCCTGCCAGCATCGGGGCCGAAAACGACAGCTGCGCCGCCGGTGGATCACCGGCGGCGCAGCTGTTGTTCTCTGGAAGGAGCGAGTGGTCAGCTGGAGAGTGCGCCGACCGTGACGGATACCGTGGCCGACTTTCCATCGCGCACAAAGGTGAGGTCGGCCGTCTCGCCGGCCGCGAGAGCGCGCACCTGGGCGGTGAGGTCGTTCGCGTCGGTGATGGGTAGATCGTTGAGGTTGGTGACGATGTCGCCCTTTCGCAGTCCGGCCTTCTCCGCTGCACCGCCCGCCGAGACCTCGCTGATCAGGGCGCCGACGGTGGCGCTCTCCGGGCTGCCGGCAGCGCTGGTGACACTGGCGCCGAGCAGACCGTGGCTGGCCGTGCCGGTGGCGATCAGTTCGTCGGAGATACGCTTGGCCAGGTTCGACGGGATGGAGAAGCCCACGCCGATGCTGCCGGCGGCCGCCGAGTCGCCGCCCGCGCTGGCGATGGCGACGTTGATGCCGATCAGCTCGCCCTTGGCGTTGAGCAGGGCTCCGCCGGAGTTGCCGGGGTTGATCGCGGCATCCGTCTGGATGACCGAGAGGGAGATGCTGCCGGTGGAGGGAGCCTGGGCCGGGCCGCCGTTCTGGTCGGGAAGGTCGAAAAAGAACGGGCTCTGCTCTTCGTCGGGTGCGGAGTTCTCGGGTGTCGACGGGGCAGCCGAGGAGGCGATGGAGATGCTGCGGTTCAGTGCGCTGACGATGCCGTCGGTGACGCTGCCGGAGAGGCCGAGCGGTGCGCCGATCGCGATGGCGCTGTCGCCGACGTTGAGCTTGCCGGAATCGGCCCATTTGATCGGCGCCAGGCCGCTCGCACCGTCCAGCTTGATCACGGCGAGGTCGGAAACCGGGTCGGTGCCGACAATGGTGGCGGCGTAGAGCTTGCCGTCACTGGCGGTGACCTGAATGCTGGCGTCGGCGGCGGCGCCGTCGAGGGTGACGACGTGCGTGTTCGTGAGAATGTAGCCGTCTTCGGACAGGATGACGCCGGAACCGGTTCCGCCGGAGCTGCCGTCGGAGGCGGCGATGGTGACGACACTGGGCGTGGCCTTGGCGGCGACCGCCGTAATCTGGTTGACGCTGTCGGTGTTGTTGACCACGACCGTGCTGGGGCCGTCGGCCTGGCTGGTCGGGATTCCGACGGTCTGGTTAGTGACCACGAAGGCCGTGACGCCGGCGCCGGATGCCCCTCCGACGAGAGCGCCGATGGCGAGGGCCGCGATCAGGGCGATATTACCCGAGCGGCGGGGCTGCGTGCGCGGGCCGCCGGGCTGGTCGGCGGCGTACCCGTTCTGATGGGCGTAGGACTGCGGCTGGGTATTCGGCGCGTAGGGATTCGAGGTGGTGCTTCCCGCGACCGGGCGACCGAAGGAATCCGTGGCATGCGCGCGCGCGGGCTGGGCCGAGGTGGAGGTGGGCTGGGCCGCGGTGGGCTGGGCCGGCGACTGCTCAGAGGCGGAAACCGTGTCGGGGATGACCTCGGTCGGCTTCTCGTCGCCGGGGGTGCCGCCGGAGGAGTGATCCGCAGAGGGCTGGGCCGTGGCGGAAGCCTCGCCGGCCGCATTGACTTCGAATGGGACTGCGTCGTCGGGATCGGGAGTGGTGCCGGGTGCCTGCGGATTGTCGGTCATGGTGTGCTCCTTCCAAGCGTTTCCACCTTGACTCCTGAACCTGAACGAATGATCTGTGCAGCCTGGGAGCATTCAATGACGACGCCGTGACTTGAGCGGTGCCGGGTCGATCGACACAGTTAGCAACCCGGACCAGCCGGGTTTGTCGTGCACTCGCGGTTGACGAGCACCGTCTGGGCATCCCCCACGATCACGCCGAGCGGGCTGGCCGAAGTCGACATCGTACCCTGCACCGGCCGCCAGGCAAGGCCCGCGAAGCGATACTCGGCCGAGTACACCACCGCGACGACCACGGCATAGCTTCCCGGACTGGCGAACGCGTGGCTGGTGGCGGTGTCGGAGAATTCCGGGAGGCCCAGTGCCGCCCAGGTCGCGCCGCCCGAGTTCGTGCTTGCCTGGGCACCGTCGCCGTAGGACCAGCGGTAGCCGACCGGGGTAAAACGAACCTCCGCCGGATATCCCAGCAAGGCGCCGGTACGGGAGTGCTCGGATGCCGACGCGATGAAGTTCGCGGGCAGACCCGCCACGCTCCAGCCGCGCGGTTCCATCGTCTGGGACGGCGCCGCGGGCTGGAAGTTGACCAGATCGCTAACCCTCACCACGAAGTTCGGATCGCACGGCGACCCCGGAATGCAGTTGACCGTGAAGTCGTCGCGCACGAACGCCAGCGGATCGACGACGGGTGCTGCACCGACTTGGCCGCCACCGGCGTTGCCGCTGCCGCTGCCGGAACCGGACCCGCCCGCCCCGGATCCCGCTCCGCCACCGGCTTCGTTCCCGGACCCCTGTCCCCCGCCGGTCTCGTACCCCGCAGAAAGGTCCACCCCGCCGTTATTGATGTGTCCGGATACTTCTGGTGGCGAACAAAAGCCGGCCCGCAGCTCACCTTGCGTGCATTGACTAGTAGCCGCGCTGGCTAGTTCATCTTCGGAGACAAGAAACAGGGCGAGTAGGGCACTCGCCGCGACCCCTAGCAGTAGTTTTTGCCGGACCATGACTCACTCGATGTGATCGTTAGATCATTTGATGCAGCCCTCGAATTTTGAAAGGTGATCGTGAGGGGGAATCTGTCGACGCGATCATTGGGGACAACGGAGGCACCTGTACTGTCAACAACGTCCACTCGGGTGACATCAGAGCAAAGGTACGCAGTCACAGCGGTCTGACCGCGGCCATCATCTTTGATGGACTGCAGTTGAACGGAATCAAAGGATGTCGACCCGACCGATCTATAGCCATTGTCCGTATACAGGTTTGCAGAATCAGTTTCAGCCCTTAGGGCTTCTTCAGCAGTAACGTCCACCAGCCGACTGGTATCTTTTCCTCCATCCGCGAGCACCATATCGATGACAGCCAGATACGCCGCATAGGCTTCGGTGGCCGCAGCCAGAGCTTCCTCATCGGACGCGAAGACGGGGGCATCCGTCGGCGCGGTCGTCTCGGACGCCTGGGGCGCTTGGGGCACCGGTTCGGGCGTGCAACCGGTCAGCGCGAGTGTGCCGAGCAGCAGCAGCGAGCTCAGAACGAGGAGGTCGCGCTGCACGGTCCGCATGCGGCCAACCTAGGGCATCCGGCGCAGCCCCGCTCGAACTTTCCACATGTCGTAGTTTGGAGCCATGCAGGTGACATCATGACAATCTCCGGGGCCTGGCGACGTACGGCCCGTGGGGCCGGCCTGCTCGCCGCGGACGGCACCGTCGCCGCGAGCATTTTCGCGGAGATGAGTGCCCTCGCCCTGCGCACCGGCGCCATCAACCTCGGCCAGGGATTCCCCGACGAGGGCGGCCCTGCCGAGGTTCTCGAAGCCGCACGCCAGGCGATCTCCGACGGTGCGAACCAGTACCCGCCGGGGCGCGGCTTGCCCGTGCTGCGGGGCGCCATCGCTCGGCATCAGCACCGGTTCTACGGCCTGTCCGTCGATCCGGATACCGAGGTCCTGGTGACGGCGGGTGCCACCGAGGCGCTGGCGGCAACCGTTCTCGCACTGCTCGACCCCGGCGACGAGGTTGTCACGCTGGAGCCGTTCTACGACGCTTACGGCGGCCTGATCGCGCTGGGCGGGGGCATCCATCGCACGGTGCGCCTGCGGGCGCCCGATTTCCAGCCGGACCGCGACGAACTGCGCGCCGCCATCACGGACCGCACCCGACTGATTATCGTGAACAATCCGCACAACCCCACCGGGGCCGTGCTGCCGCGCGAGACCCTGGAACTCATCGTGTCCCTCGCACACCGTCACGACGCGCTCATCGTGACCGACGAGGTCTACGAGCACCTCACCTTCGGTGTCGCCCACGTGCCCGTCGCGACGATTCCGGGCGCGAGCGAGCGCACCATCACGATCTCCTCCGGTGGGAAGACGTTCAACACCACCGGCTGGAAGATCGGCTGGCTCACCGCCCCGTCCGCTCTTGTCACCGCAATCCTGGCCGTGAAGCAGTTCCTCACCTATGTGAACGGCGCGCCGTTCCAGCCGGCGATCGCGCGGGGCCTCGACCTGCCGGACACCTTCTACACCGGTGTCGCCGCCGACCTGCAGGCCAAGCGTGACGTTCTCGAGAGCGGCCTGATCGAAGCGGGGTTCACGGTCAGTCGACCTCAGGGGTCGTATTTCATCGTGGCGGATGCCGCGCCGCTCGGCTACCCTGACGGCACCGAGTTCTGCCGGGTGCTGCCCGATCTCGCCGGGGTGGTCGCGGTTCCGATCGGCGCGTTCTGCTCCGCCCGTCACCAGTCCGAGTATGCCTCGCTGGTGCGATTCGCCTACTGTAAAAAAGTGGACGTGCTCGAGCGCGCCGCCGCCCAGCTGGCCGGCATCATCGCCCGTTAGCCGCCCGGCAGCCGCCGCTTTGGAGGTGCCGACAGGGGGTTCTAGTGCGCCAGTGCCGGGTAGTCCGTGTAGCCCTCGGCTCCGGCACCGTAGAAGGTAAGCGGGTCGGGAGCGTTCAGCGGCAGGTCCTTGAGCCAGCGCGACACGAGGTCGGGGTTGGCGATCACGGCACGGCCCACGACGACCGCATCCGCCAGTTCGTCGGCGATGATGGCCATCGCCTCGTCCCGGTCGGTGACCTCGCCGAAGCCGCTGTTCACCAGGAGCGGCCCAGCGAAACGGGCACGCAGCTGCTGCACCAGTTCGCCGGCCGGCTCGCGGTGCAGGATGCTCAGGTACGCAAGGCCCAGCGGAGCGAGTGCGTCGGCGAGCGCGCCGTAGGTGGCCAGAAGGTCGGCGGCATCCGTTTCGAGGGCATCCTGAATGTTGTGCTCCGGCGAGACCCGGATGCCGACGCGGCCGGCGCCGATCGCCTCGGCCACCGCGGTGACGACGTCGACGACGAAACGGGCCCGGTTCTGCGGGGAGCCGCCGTAGATGTCGTCGCGCTGGTTGGAGGCCGGCGAGAGGAACTCGTGCAGGAGGTAACCGTTCGCGGAGTGAATCTCGACGCCGTCGAGTCCCGCGGCGATGGAGTTACGGGAGGCCTGCACGAAGTCCGCGATCACGCCGGGGAGTTCGTCGAGTGTGAGGGCGTGCGGTACCGGGTAGGCAGCCTTTCCCGCGTAGGTGTGGGTTTCGCCCTGGATGGCGATGGCGCTGGGAGCCACGACCTCGCGGCCGCCGTTGGTGCCCTCGTGGGTGACGCGGCCCGCGTGCATTACCTGGGCGACCAGGCGCCCGCCGGCGAAGTGCACGGCGTCGGCGACGTTGGTCCAGCCGGCGATCTGCTCGGGGGTGACCAGCCCCGGCTGGCCGGGGAAGCCCTGACCGGCGTGGCTGGGGTAGGTGCCCTCGGTCACGATCAAGCCGAGCGAAGCACGCTGCTTGTAGTGCTCGACGACGAGGGGGCCGGGAACGCCCTCGATTCCGGACCGAACCCGGGTCAGCGGCGCCATGACGAGCCGGTTGGGCAGTTCCAGGTCGCCGAGGGATAACGGGGAGAAAAGATTCACGAATAGCTCTTTCTGTGGGTCAGGGTGTCGCCGGACGGCGCGCGCGCCGTCTCGGACAGGGGAAGCAGCTCCCCCTGGGGCCAACGGCCCTGCTCTCCCGCGCATTCCCCTCACCCGTCACGGTCGGGCAATCCACAGGAGCCGACGCACCGAACCAGCATTATGAGCACCATCGCCGAGACCCGGCCGACGACGTCGCCACGGAGCTTCCCGGCCCCGGATGCACCGACCCGGGAGGACCCGGACCGCACCGGATACTGCCCGTTCCCTCTGTCGTCCGACGCCCGGGCCTTCGGACTGACCACGAGCTCCATGCGGCTGCGCCAGGCAACGGTTTCGGTGCGGCACGGCCGCCGTACCGGGAGCGACACCGCGACCATCCTGCTGCACGGCGCCGCGGGATCTTGGACGACCTGGACGCCGCTGCTGGCCGCGGCCGACGTCTCCGGTCTCGGCCTGACCGACCTGATCATCCCCGACCTGCCCGGCTGGGGGGACTCGCCGCTTCCGGCGGCGGGACCCTCTCGTTCCATCGAGGCAACCGCTGCGGTGGTGGCCGAGATCGCCTGTGCGCTCGGCTACCGCTCCTGGACCGTGATCGGCCACTCCCTCGGCGGCTTCGTGGCACTCGAACTTGCCGCAAGCGAGACCCAGTCGACCGCGTTCGTCGGCCTCGTCTCGGCCACGACGTTCTCGGTGATCGACACCGTGCGGCACCCGGTCGCCCGGTTCGCCGCGCTGCCGGGGTACAGCGCCCTACTGCCGGTACTGCGGGCCGTCGCCCGGGCCGGGCGCGCCGGCCATGGTCTGATCCGCCTGCTCCACCGCACCGGGCTGCTGCGCACGCTGGCGGCGCCCCTGTTCCGCCGACCGGAGCTGCTGCACGAGAGCGTCATCGGGGCCCTTGCGACCGAGCTGCGCCCGCAGGCGTTCGCCGTGGCATCCGACCTCGCCGGAACCTACGATGCCAACCGCTGGGCCCGGATCGAGTGCGCCGTGCACGCAACCCAGGGTGACGCCGACATTTTCGTGGCGGCGACGGATGCGGCCAGGCTCCGCGCGGTCATCCGCGGCTTCGATCTGGTCACGGTGCCGGGCACCGGGCACTTCGCGCACGTGGAGAAACCGTATGAGACGCTGCTTCACCTGTTGCCGAACGGATGCCTGTCCCGGTCAGGCGTGTTCCCGCAGTAGTAGTCGCTGTGTCCTGGACGATCCCGCGGCACGGCTGTTTCCCTTGTCAAGCGGGTTCATAGCGACCAAACTGAGGATCAGTCCTGAGATCTGGTCACCCTGTGTGGCCGGCCTCTGAACAGCCCCACCGATTGAAAGCGGCTCCCCATGGGTTCGTTGACGTATGACAGGGTCACGGTCGAATTCGACGACCGGATATTGGCGCATCTCCAGATCGTGATCGTACAGAAACTCCGCCGGGGCGAAAGCTTCCTGCTCTCGTGGCGAAACGCCGCCGAAGCCGGAAACGGTCGCAGTTCCGCGTGGCTGCACCCGGCCATTCCCCTGTATTTTAAGTTCTCCGGCGGTCAGCCGCCGAGCATCAACCCGCTGTGGCTCGCCCAGCTCACCCGTTCCGCTAACAGTTCCCAGGGTCTGGTGGCCACCGGCGAGGAGCGGGCGATGGGTGAACCCGAACATCCGGAGCGCACCGACCGCGGTCATCGCCCGGATCAGAAATTCACGGTGCGCGCGGCGCCCGCCTCGCAGGACACCATCGCCACCGAACTCTGAGCTGGCTGTACGCTCAGCGGGGCACGACCGCGAAGCGGCGCAGGGCCAGCGAGGGATTGCGGGCGCGCACGGCTGTGAGGCGCTCCGACAGCACCCAGGCGACGGCGACATCCGTTGTCTCGCCGATGGTGACCAGTTCCACGCCCATCGGGTCGACCACCATGCTGTTGCCGACGCCCACCGGCGGGGCGTGGTCGGCGGCCGCCACGTAGACCGTGTTCTCCAGGGCGCGCGCTGTCAGCAGCGTGCGCCAGTGCTGTTCCTTCAACGGTCCCCGCACCCACTCGGCGGGCACCAGCACCAGTTCGGCCCCCGCGTCGACCAGGCGGCGCGTCACCTCCGGGAAACGGATGTCGTAGCAGGTCTGCAGTCCCACCCGCAGTCCCACCACCTCGAACGTCTCGGGTTCCTCCACGGCGCCAGGCCGCACCCAGTCCGATTCACGGTCGCCGAAGGCGTCGTAGAGGTGCAGCTTGCGGTACTTCGCGACGAGTTCGCCGGCCGGATCCACCGCGACGAGGGTGTTGAAGAAGCGGCTCGGGTCATCCGTGGCCTCCAGCATGCCGGCCACGACATGCACGCCGAGTTCTGCCGCGAGCGCGGCGAGGGCGGCCACGAAGGGGCCGTCCACAGGTTCGGCCGCGGCGACGAAGGAGGGCCCCAGGACCGGTTCGAAGAAAGAGGAGTACTCGGGGAAGACGACCAGCCGGGCTCCGCGGCCGACGGCCGTCTCGGCGAGGGCACGCATGGCGGCGAGATTCACGGCCGGCTCGCGGCCGGGGGCGAACTGGGCCACCGCAACCCCCAGGGCAGCCACAGGGCCGGAGCCAGCGCCGGCAGCTGCATCTGCAGCGGGAGCAGGATCGCGCGTCTCGAGGGGATCGATCATGGCGTCAGCCTAGCCGCCGGCAACGCCTCGGCCGGGGTCGCGGCATCCGTTCCCCTCGGTCCGTACCGGTCCTGGGTTCCAGGGTTCAGCGGGGTGGCCTAACGTGTAGGCGTGTCTCCCCCTCCGCTGGTCTCCCGCCTGGTTCGCCCCGAGCCGCTGACCCTGCCCCTGCGCCGAACCGAAGGACTGGCAGCGATCCTCGGGCTGCTCGGCCTCCTCGTCTCGGCGGCCGGATCGTGGCGGCCCTCGTATTGGGGCGACGAGGCGGCCAGCGTGATGTCGGCGGAACGATCCCTGCCGGGGCTCTTCCGACTTCTGGACAACGTCGACGCGGTGCACGGCGCCTATTATCTGCTGCTGCACGTCTGGATCGGCCTCTTCGGCTCTTCGGAGCTGGCGACTCGCGGGCTGAGCGCCCTCTTCGTCGGCGTCGCGACGGCCGGCACCTTCGTGTTGGCACGCACCCTGATCTCCCACCGGGTCGGCGTGCTCGCGGCCATCGTCTTCGCGCTGCTCCCCCGGGTCACCTACATGGGCGCCGAAGCCCGTTCGGCCGCCGTCGCCACGGCCGTTGTGGTGTGGCTGACCGTTCTGCTGGTGCACCTGCTGCGGAGCCGCTATCAGGATCGCGCCACCCGCTTCGCGCTCTGGGCGGCTTACACCGCGCTCCTGGCCCTGGGAATCTACTTCTTCCTCTTTGTGCTGCTGCTGATCCCGGTGCTCGGCCTCGCCGTGCTGCTGATACCGCCGGAGGGCGACAGGTGGGCGGGCATTCGCGCCTGGACCCTGGCCACGGCCTCCGGGCTCGCCCTGGCTGCCCCCGTGATGGCGGCCAGCCTCCAGCAGCGCGATCAGATCGCCTTCATCGGGCGGCGCCCGCCGATCGCCGTGCTCACCGCCGCAGTGCACCAGTGGTTCGGCAACGTACCGCTGGCCGTTCTGGCGTGGGGTCTGATCCTGCTGGCGGTCGTGATGGTCTTCGCCGTGCGCGGGCGGTGGGCCGCACCAACAGCAACCAGGGCGGCCCTGGCGGTCATGCTGGCCTGGCTGATCGTGCCGAGCGCAGCGCTCCTGATCGGCACGCACCTCGTCACGCCGATGTACTCGCTGCGGTACCTGTCGGTGGGTACGCCGGCGGCGGCGATCGCCATCGCCATGGGGATCGCCTGCCTCCGGCCGCTCTGGCCGCAGGCCGCCGCGCTGGGCCTGATCACGGCTCTCATGCTGCCCACCTATCTCGACCAGCGCGGCGAGTTCGGCAAGAACTACGGCAGTGACCTGCGCCAAGCGTCCGAGGTCGTGCGGGCCGGCGCGCAGCCCGGAGACGCGATCGTTTTCGACGAGAGCGTGCGGCCCTCCCGCAAGCCCCGCCTCGCCCTGCGGCTCTACCCGGCCGCGTTCGAGGGCCTGCGGGACGTCACCCTCGCGGTGCCGTTCGACGCCACCAACGACTTGTGGGACGTGGCTGTGCCGCTGGAGCAGGTGACCGACCGACTTACCGACACGAACCGGGTCTGGGTGCTGCAGAACCAGGCCAGCGGTGAGAATAGGCGGGGGGACAACATCCGCACCCTGCAACAACTCGGGTTCACGGTCGCCGAGTCGACCATGCTGAATCGCACGCAGATCATCGAAATGACAAGGTAGCCCCATGGCTCGGACTCTGATCATCATCCCGACCTACAACGAGCAGGGCAACGTCGCGTCGATCGTGGCCCGGGTGCGCGCGAGCGTGCCGGCGGCCGACGTTCTGGTCGTCGATGATTCCTCCCCGGACGGCACGGGGCAGTTGGCTGACGCGCTGGCCGCCACCGATTCCCAGGTGCACGCCCTGCACCGCTCCCGGAAGAGCGGCCTCGGAGCCGCCTATCTCGAGGCCTTCGCCTGGGGGCTCTCCCGCGGCTACAACCGACTGGTGCAGCTCGACGCCGACGGATCGCACCTGCCAGAGCAACTGCCGACCCTGCTCGAGGCCGCGGAGACGGCGGATGTGGTGCTGGGCTCCCGCTGGGTCCCGGGCGGAATGGTGCGGAACTGGCCGTGGCACCGGCGTCTGCTGTCGCGGGGCGGATCGGTCTACTCGCGCGTGCTGCTCCGGCTGCCCCAGCGAGACGTCACCGGCGGTTACCGCGTCTTCACGGCGCATGCCCTCCGGCGAATGGACCTCTCCGGCGTCGAGAGCCTGGGCTACTGCTTCCAGATCGACATGCTGCTGCATGCGGTTCGGGCCGGGCTCAGCGTTGTCGAGAAGCCGATCACGTTCGTGGAGCGCACCGTCGGTTCCTCGAAGATGAGTGCCGCGATCGTGGCCGAGGCGATGGCCCGTGTCACGATCTGGGGTCTCACCGGCAGGAACGCTCGCCGCGTTGCCGCGTCTGCACCGACATCCCTCCCGCGTGCCCGCTGACCGGACCCGCACGCCGCCCCATGGGGCGTGACTTCTGGTCAGAGTGACTATAAGATGAATCCATTCAGTTAGAGTCACAATGACCTTTACTTGGGGAATGACAGTGGATGCGCGAATAAACACCCAGCTTGAGGCGACCCTCGCCGTGTCGACGGTCATTTTCGCCCTGCGGCCGGATCCGGAATCCGGCCACTCGACCCTGTGGCTGCCGCTTGTACGCCGCACCCGGGAACCCTACCTCGGCCAGTGGGCGTTGCCCGGCGGCGGCCTGCGGGCCGATGAGCGCCTGGCCGGCGCGGCCGCGCGCGCCCTGCGCGAGACCACGGGCCTGACCCCCAAGTACCTCGAGCAGCTCTACACCTTCGGGGATCCGGGGCGTTCCCCCGGCGGCCGGGTCGTCTCGGTCGTCTACTGGGCGCTCGTCGAGTCCGGTGAGGCGGCGCTGGCCGTCGAGGACGAGAACGTGCGGTGGTTTCCGGCCGACCACCTGTCGCCGCTCGCCTTCGACCACAACCTCATCGTGGAATACGCCCTCTGGCGCCTGCGCACCAAGGTGGAGTACTCCCGCATCGCGCACGCGTTCCTAGGCGAGACCTTCACGCTCGCGCAGCTGCGCGAGGTGCATGAGGCCGTACTGCAGAAGGCCCTTGACCCGGCCAACTTCCGCCGCACGATCGAGGGTTCAGGCACCGTGGTCGACACCGGCCAGCGCGTGGCCGGCGTACCGCATCGGCCGCCCCGCCTCTACCGCTACAACGATTCCGTTCATGCCACCGCTCCGGGTGCGCTCGAGCCGGCCATCGGCTGAGCATGACTCTTCCTCCCAGCACCCTCCTGCTGGCCACCGCTTGTCCGACTATCGCTTTGTATGATTATCGAGGAGTAACCGCATGACCATCGCATCGGTCGACCAGACCATTCGACTCATCAGCACGGGAGCTGCCGTCGGCAGCACGTGCAGCCCCGACCTGCTCACTGCCCCGTGGGAGTTTGATTCCGGCACGCCGGGCTACGGCCCGGGGTCGTCGATGGGCGATGTCATCCCCACCGGGTCACCGCGGCAGGGTGAGCTGCCCGAGGTCTACCGTCGCGCGTCGACGGAGGAACTCGGCGACCGCATCCGTACCGCCAAGGCCACGCTCGGCGACCGGGTCGTGGTCCTCGGGCACTTTTACCAGCGCGAGGAGGTGTTGGCGCACGCGGACTTCGTGGGCGACTCCTTCCAGCTGGCGCAGGCCACGAAGAGCCGTCCGGATGCCGAGGCGATCGTCTTCTGCGGAGTGCACTTCATGGCCGAAACCGCCGACTTGCTTTCCACGCCGGAGCAGGCGGTCATTCTGCCCAACCTCGCCGCCGGCTGCTCGATGGCCGATATGGCCGATATCGACTCCGTCACCGACTGCTGGGAACAGCTGGAGGACCTCTACGGCAGCGAGCAGGGCGTCGACGGCCGCGTGCCCGTGATCCCGGTCACCTACATGAATTCCTCGGCCGCGCTGAAGGCGTTCTGCGGCGAGCACGGCGGCATCGTCTGCACCTCCTCCAACGCCGAGACCGTGCTCGAGTGGGCCTTCGCCCGCGGCCGCCGCGTTCTCTTCTTCCCCGACCAGCACCTCGGCCGCAACACCGCCAAGTCGATGGGGGTGCCCCTCGAGCGGATGCCGATGTGGAACCCGCGCAAGGCCCTCGGCGGCAACACGGCCGAGGAGCTCGAGGCCGCCCAGGTCGTGCTCTGGCACGGGTTCTGCAGCGTGCATAAGCGCTTCACGGTGGACCAGATCACCGCGGCCCGCCAGTCGCACCCGGACGTGCGCGTGGTCGTGCACCCGGAGTGCCCGATGGGCGTCGTCGACGCCGCCGATTCCTACGGCTCGACCGACTTCATCAAGAAGGCCATCGAGGCAGCCCCGGCCGGGTCCACGTTCGCCATCGGCACCGAGATCAACCTGGTGCAGCGGCTCGCCGCACAGCACCCCGAGCACACCATCTTCTGCCTCGACCCGGTGGTCTGCCCCTGCTCCACCATGTACCGCATCCACTCGGGCTACCTGGCCTGGGTGCTCGAAGCGCTGGTCGGCACCGCGGACCGCGCGCCCGAGGTGCTCAATCGAATCCAGGTATCGGGCGAGGTTGCCGGCAACGCCCGCGTCGCCCTCGAACGGATGCTTTCCGCCAAGCCGCCCGTCTCCATCGAGGCCTGACCGTGACCCGCGTGCTCGTCGTCGGCAGTGGGCTGGCCGGACTCATCGCCGCGGTGCGTGCGACGGATGCCGGCCACCAGGTCACCCTCGTCACGAAAGCGGCCCTGCCCGACAGCAACACCCGCTGGGCCCAAGGCGGGATCGCCGCGGCCATGTTCCCCGATGACTCGGTCGAGTCACACGTACAGGACACCCTGCGCGCCGGGGCCGGACTCTGCGACCCGGTCGCAGTGCGCGTGCTCTGTTCCGAGGGACCGGCTCGGGTGCGGGACCTGATCCGGTTCGGTGTGGACTTCGACCGCGACGAGTCCGGGGTGACCCGCGGACTGGAGGCTGCCCACTCCCGCTCGCGGGTGCTGCACGCCGGCGGGGACGCCACGGGCGCAGCCATCGAGGCTGCCCTCGTGGCGACGGTGCGTGAACGGGCCGCCCGCTCGCTGCGGGGCGTGGGCGCCCGCCTGCGCGTGCAGGAACACACAATGCTGGTTGATCTGACCGTGCAGGACGGTCGCGTGACCGGGGCTGTCCTCCTCGGGCCCGACGAAGCACTCCGCACGATCCTGGCCGACACGGTGATCCTGGCGACCGGCGGTGCCGGCGAGGTCTTCCCGCACACCACGAACCCGGCTCTGGCGACGGGTGACGGCGTGGCCGCCGCGTGGCGCGCGGGGGCATCCGTCGCCGACCTCGAGTTCTACCAGTTCCACCCGACCGCACTCGCGGTTCCCGGTACCCCGCTGGTCTCCGAGGCGGTGCGCGGGGAAGGCGCCGTGCTGCGAAATGCGTCGGGCCACCGCTTCATGCTCGACCTGCACCCCGATGCGGAACTCGCCCCGCGCGACATCGTGGCCAGAGGCATCGCCCGGGAAATGACCAGGCAGGGCGGCGAACCGGTGCGACTGGACGCCACCGGTCTCGGCCGCGAACTTCTCGAGCGACGCTTCCCGACCATCACCGCGGCCTGCCGTGCTGCCGGCCTGGACTGGGCCGTCGAATCGATCCCGGTCGCCCCGGCGGCGCACTACTGGATGGGCGGGGTGCTCACGGATATCTGGGGCCGCACCAGCCTGCCCGGCCTGTTCGCCGTGGGTGAAGTGGCCCGCACCGGCGCCCACGGCGCCAACCGGTTGGCCTCCAACTCTCTGCTCGAGGCGGCCGTGTTCGCCGACCGGGCCGTGCGCGCGCTGCGCCTGCCGGTTCGGGTGTCGGCGGGGGTCTCGGTCGTGACCGGCTCGACCACCGGGGGATTGCCTGCCGGCGTCGACCGTGACGCGGTACAGCAGCTGATGTGGGAGTGCGCGGGAGTGCTGCGGAGTGGGGAGAAGCTCGCCGAGGCA
Source organism: Cryobacterium sp. TMT1-19 (assembly GCF_004403055.1). Classification (NCBI taxonomy): domain Bacteria; kingdom Bacillati; phylum Actinomycetota; class Actinomycetes; order Micrococcales; family Microbacteriaceae; genus Cryobacterium; species Cryobacterium sp. TMT1-19. The sequence goes on along the minus strand of NZ_SOHB01000035.1, from coordinate 6,686 downwards.
TCCGTCACCCTGGCCGACTGGGCCACCCGTCCGACGGGCCCGGACGAAACCACTGCACCTAATATGCGGGTTCGGGCATATGAAGACGCCAACCTGCTCGACCTGGCGCGGGTCACCGTGGCTTCCGCCCTGGCCCGGGAGGAATCGCGCGGCGCACATCACCGCTCCGACTACCCCGACGGCCGGCCCGAGCTCGCCCGCACCGTCGCCTGGACCCGCACCGTCGCCTGGACCCGCGGCACAGCCCCGGACACAGCCGACGGCATGCGGAGCACCCTGAATCTGGACCACCCCACTGAGGCCGAGGAGGCCATTGCATGCTGACCATGAATGCCATCGACACCGTCGTGCGCGCCGCGCTCGAGGAGGACGCCCCCTGGGGTGACCTCACCTCGCAGGTGCTGATCCCCGCCGACGCCGCCGCGACCGCGCAGCTGGTCGCCCGGGAATCCGGCGTCTTCAGCGGTGGTGCCGTGTTCGCGGCGGCCTTCCGACTGACCGACGCGCGCATCGTCGTTCGGATGCTCGTGGCCGACGGCACCGTCTTCGACGCCGGTGACACCCTGGCGGAAGTGTCGGGGTCCGCCCGCGGCATTCTGCAGGCCGAGCGCATCGGCTTGAACTTCGTGCAGCGCATGAGCGGGATCGCCACACTGACAGCGCTCTACGTGGCCGAGACGGCCGGCACCCGCGCCCGCATCGTCGACACCCGCAAGACCACCCCGGGCCTGCGTGTGCTGGAACGTGCCGCGGTGCGCGACGGCGGCGGCCACAACCACCGGTTCAGCCTCTCCGACGCGGTCATGGCCAAGGACAACCACCTGGCCGTGCTCACCGCGGGCGGCCTGAACCTCACCGAAGCGCTCCGGCAGGTGCGCGACCGCATCTCCCACACCACGCACCTCGAGGTGGAGGTGGACCGGATCGACCAAATCGAGCTTGTGCTTGCCGCCGGCGTCGACACGATCATGCTCGACAACTTCAGCCCCGACGACCTGCGCGAGGGCGTACGCCTCACGGGCGGCCGAGCACGCGTGGAGGCCAGCGGCGGCGTCTCTCTGCTGACCGTGCGCGGCATCGCCGAGACCGGCGTCGACATCATCTCGGTCGGGGCCATCACGCACAGCGTGCGCTCCCTCGACCTCGGCCTCGACGTTGTCATCCTCACCGAGGGCTGAGCGGTCCGGCCATGATCTATCTCGACAACGCCGCGACCACCCCGGTGCGACGGGAAGTTCTCGAGGTGCTCTGGCAGCAGCTCGCGGGCCGGTTCGGCAACCCATCGAGCCACCACCGAGTGGGTGAGGCCGCGGCCGCCGCGCTGGCCGAGGCGCGGGCCATGGTCGCGGGCGTGCTCGGGTGCCGGTCGGCCGACGTGGTGTTCACGACCGGCGGCACCGAGTCCGACAACCTCGCGATCAAGGGCATCGCCCTGGGCGCCCCACGCGGCCGTCACCTCATCACGACGCCGATCGAGCACGAGGCGGTACTCGAATCCTGCGACTATCTGCGCCGCCTGCACGGCTTCGAGGTGACGCTCCTGGACCCGGATGCCTCCGGCCGGGTGGATCCGGAACAGCTCCGCGCCGTGATCCGCCCGGATACCACCCTCGTCTCGGTGCAATACGCCAACAACGAGATCGGCACCGTTCAGCGGCTCGCGGAACTATCGGCCATCGCCCAGGGCGCCCGCGTGCCGCTCCACACCGACGCCGTGCAGGCGGCCGGCTGGCTTTCGGTCGACGTGGGGGCTCTCGGCGTCGATGCCCTGAGCCTGTCGGGCCACAAACTCGGCGCACCTCCCGGCATCGGGGTGCTTTTCCTGCGCGGCCGCATCGCGGTCGAACCGGTGCTGCACGGCGGCGGTCAGGAGCGCGGGCGCCGCAGCGGAACGGAGAACGTACCCGGGGCGCTGGCACTGGCGACCGCACTGCGCCTCGCCGAGGCGGAACGCGCGGAGGCAGCGCCCCGCATCACCGCGCTGCGGGATGCCTTCATCACCACGGTTCTGAGCGGCACACCGTCGGCCCGGCTCACCGGCCACTCGACGGAGCGTCTGCCGGGCACCGCCTCGTTCGTCTTCCCGGGCACGAGCGGCGAGGCGGTGTTGCTCGAACTGGAACAGCGCGGCATCGTCTGCTCGAGCGGGTCGGCCTGCGCGGCCGACAGCGACGAACCGTCCCACGTGTTGACCGCTCTGGGCATCCCGGCTGAGGTCGCCCAGACCGCCGTGCGGTTCACGCTGGCATCGACGACCACAGCAGCGGATGCGTCTGAAGCGGCCGCATCCGTTCAGGCCGCCGTGGGCACCGTCCGCAGTCTCGACCGAGGCTGACCTGCCGGGGCTTCAGGCGCGGCTTCGCGCGCGTGACGCGCGCGTGCACGCGCGCGCCAGAAACCGAACTTACTGCGAGTTGTCAGACAATTTCCGAAGGTTTCGTTTCTCGCGGCGAAGATGCCCCCGATCAGCTAATCTGCTGACGGCGACCGACCCTGGACCGCTGACTGCGCGTCCCTTGACGTGCGGCCGTCTGGCCAGCGCTCTAAGGTTATAGCTAAGAGGCGATAAGCCCAAGGTGGGCCGCCAAAAAGGGACACAATGACAATAATCGACAAACCAGTCACCGAGTCACTTGCCACTCAAATTGACTCTCTGGTTAAAGCCGCTCAGGTCGCGCTTCTGGATTACGCGAACTTCACGCAGGAACAAATCGACCACATCGTTAAGAAAGCCTCGGTGGCTGCTCTCAGCAAACACGCCGAACTTGCCGTTCACGCCGTAGCCGAAACCGGCCGTGGCGTATTCGAGGACAAGGCCGTTAAAAATCTTTTCGCATGCGAGCACGTTACGAACTCGATGCAAAACCTTAAGACCGTCGGCGTTATCAGCCGAGACGACATTACCGGCATTACTGAGATCGCCGAGCCGGTCGGCGTGATTTGCGGTGTGACCCCCGTTACGAACCCCACCTCGACCGCGATCTTCAAGTCGCTCATCGCGCTGAAGACCCGCAACCCGATCGTTTTCGGTTTCCACCCGGGCGCCCAGCAGTCTTCTGTGGCGGCAGCGCGCGTCGTGCGCGACGCCGCCATCCTCGCCGGTGCACCGGCAAACTGCATCCAGTGGGTTGAAACGCCGTCCCTCGAGGCCACCAGCCTGCTGATGAACCACCCGGGCGTCGCAACCATCCTCGCCACCGGTGGCAACGCCATGGTCCGGGCCGCGTACTCCTGCGGCAAGCCCGCCCTCGGCGTCGGAGCGGGCAACGTTCCCGCCTTCATCGAGAAGAGCGCCAAGCTCAAGCGTGCCATCAACGACGTCGTGCTCTCCAAGTCCTTCGACTATGGCATGATCTGCGCGTCGGAGCAGGCCGTCATCATCGAAGAGCCGCTCTACGCAGAAGCCATGGCCGAGTTCAAGATCCTGCACACCTACCTGGTCACCCCGGCCGAGAAGCTTCTCCTCGAGGACTACATCTTCGGAGTCCAGGCCAACTCGACCAACTGTGGCGAGGCCAAGCTCAACGCCGCCGTCGTCGGCAAGTCGCCGGTCTGGATCGCCCAGCAGGCCGGATTCACCATCCCGGCCGACACATCGATCATCCTGGTCGAGGTCGCCGGAGTGGGACCGCACGAGCCGATGACCCGCGAAAAGCTGGCACCCGTTCTCGCCGTGCTGCATGCCAAGGACGCTGAGGAGGGCATTTCGCTCTCCGAGCAGATGGTTGAATTCGACGGCCTCGGCCACTCGGGCTCCATACACAGCGAAAACCCGGCCATCATCGAAGAGTTCGGAACCCGCGTCAAGGCGGTCCGGATCATCACCAACGCTCCCAGCTCGCTCGGTGGTATCGGTGACATCTACAACGCGTTCATCCCGTCGTTGACGCTCGGCTGTGGCTCGTACGGACACAACTCCGTCTCGAACAACGTCTCCGCGATCAACCTCATCAACGTCAAGCGCATCGGCAGAAGGAACAACAACTTGCAGTGGTTCAAGGTCCCCGCCAAGACGTACTTCGAGCCGAACGCCATCCGTTACCTGGCGGACATGCGCAACGTCGAACGTGTCACGATCGTGACCGACTCGACCATGACCCGCCTCGGTTTCGTCGACAAGATCCTCGACATCCTGAACCGGCGCGAGGGCCGCGTCGCACTGCAGATCATCGACAACGTGCTGCCCGAACCGACCGTCTCAGCGGTCGAAAAGGGTGCCGCCGAAATGCGGGCCTTCAAGCCTGACACCATCATCGCCCTCGGCGGCGGCTCGCCGATGGACGCCGCGAAGGTCATGTGGCTGCTGTACGAACACCCCGAAATCGAATTCTCCGACATGAAGGAAAAGTTCTTCGACGTGCGCAAGCGCGCGTTCAAGTTCCCCGACCTCGGCGAACTGGCCAAGCTCGTCTGCATCCCCACCACTTCGGGCACCGGTTCGGAAATGACCCCGTTCGCCGTGATCACCGACGAAGTCACCGGAGTCAAGTACCCGCTCGCGGACTACGCCCTCCTGCCGACCGTCGCGATCATCGACCCCGTGCTCACGGCCATGATGCCGTCGTTCCTGGTTGCTGACTCGGGTTTCGACGCTCTCACGCACGCCACCGAGGCCTACGTGTCCGTCTACGCGAACGACTTCACCGACGGCCTCTGCCTGCACGCGATCAAGCTGATCTTCGAGAACATCGTGACCAGCGTCAACGGCACCACCGCCAGCACCGACGGTGAGGTCATCAAGGCCCGCGAGAAGATGCACAACGCCTCGTCGATCGCCGGTATGGCGTTCGGCAACGCGTTCCTGGGTATTTGTCACGCGATGGCTCACGTCACCGGCGCGCAGCTCCACCTGATCCACGGCCGGGTCAACGCGACCTACCTGCCGCACGTGATCCGTTACAACGGCCTCATCCCCACCAAGCTCACCAGCTGGCCCAAGTACGAGAGCTACATCGCCCCGGAGCGCTTCCAGCAGATCGCGAAGCACCTCGGCCTCCCGGCGTCCACCCCGGCGGAGGGCGTCGAGTCCTACGCCCTGGCCGTGGAGAAGCTGCGCGACCTGTCCGGCATCAAGCCGTCCTTCCAGGCGCAGGGTGTGCCGGAGGAGGACTTCATCAGCCGCCTCGACAGCCTGGCCATGGGTGCTTACGGTGACCAGTGCGCACCGGCCAACCCGCGCATGCCGATGCTCGACGACATGCACACCATCATGGAGGCCGCGTACTACGGCACCTCTTTCAACGAGGTCCGTGCCGGTCGCGCGGCCGTCGAAGCAGTGGCACCGGCCGAAGAAAAGAAGTCGGCCCGCAAGGCAGGCAAGTAGCCGTCACCGCCTGATTGACTGAGGAACGGCCCCGCACCTGTTGGTGCGGGGCCGTTCTCGTGTAAGGCCCACCCTGTGGCAGGAGCGAGCCTGGTCACAGTCAGTTCAGAGCCAGAGCGCTGCCACGGGGGTCTCCCCCGCATCGGAAGTAACGCCCGATCGGGCACGGCCGGCGGCCCAGGCGGCCAGGTCGGCGAGCGACCCCGTGACCTGGTGGGCGGCATCCGGATCACCGTAGCCTGTGTGCGTCGAATCCGTCGCGGTGAGCCGGCGGCCCGCGTCACCCCGGGAGGCCCAGGCACCGACGATCTCGCCGAGAAGCCGCTCGAGAGCCTCCTCCGGCAGGTCCCGGAAGCCGGCACCGTGGTTGAGGTCGACGGCGTGGATCCAGAGTTCGCGGGTGCGCATCCAGACCGTGTCCCGCAGCGGCACCATGGCACCCTGCCCGTTCCTGACCGGAACGACCCAGCGGTCGTCCGCCAGCGCCAGCCAGCGTCGGTCCAGGTCGGCGGCCGAGTCCGCCCAGGATTCACGGAGCGCGTCGGAACTGAGGATGCTGCCCGCGGCGATCTCCGCATTCCGCGCCTCCATCGAGGCATACATCACCGTCTCGGCTCCGGTGTCGGCCCACTGTGCCAGCCGTCCGATCGCACGGGCGTTGGACGCGACGTGCGCGACAACCTGGCGCCGGGTCCAGCCCGGCAGCAGGGAGTCCCCATCGAGTTCATCGTCCGTGAGCCCGTGCAGTTCGCGACCGAAGAATTCCGTGCCCCGCCGGGCGAGGTCCAGCGTCAACCGGCGTGCAGAAAGCTCAAACGGATCGTGGGGTGCGCTCATGAGGCCCCTTTCGTGGGTCAACGCGTATGGTCCCTACGCTACCCGGCGGCCCACCCTCCCCAACGTTCCCGCGACGCTGGTCGAGCCTGTCGAGCCCGGGACCGAGACTAGGGACCAGGGACCGGGGCAACATCGTCGGCCTGGGACCAGGGGCCANCCTGGGACCAGGGGCCAGGGACCCCCTATCCGTTCTTCCGTTCGACCGCGTCCGTCAACCGGGTGCGGGACTTGGTCACGTTCCGCCATTTGCGGGCCCCGGTCTCCAGCCAGGGTGGTGCCATGATCTGCACGGCGCCGCGGACCATCCGGATTGCCCAGCCGGAGGCGGCGAGGTAGCGGTGATGCCACCAGCACAAACACACGCCGTTGTCGGTGTGCGTCGGTCCGCCCTCGGAGTGCGGGATCACGTGGTGGATCTCGGTCATCCCGGCCGGGATTTTGCAGCCCGGGATGATGCAGGTGCCGTCGCGGAGCTGAATCGCCCGGCGTTGCGCGGCGGTGAAGCACCGTTCGGGTGAGCCGAGGG